>CAYZYB010000559.1:0-4207 GCA_964481505.1 uncultured Planctomycetaceae bacterium
GTTCTAAACTCCGGGTAAAACGTTTTGGTGGGAGAGAGGTCCCAGGAAGGATATTTTGAGGACGAAATAAGAACGCCGGTATTCGAAGGACTTTATAGGCTTCGTTGCTGCGAGTTCAAATTTCGGCCTGGGGCGAAACCACCTGATCATCATCCCAGAAGATACGATCCGACGGAAAGCCGACCACGGTGGGCGACACACGATTTCCCTTGTCAGGAAATGGAATCAGTATCGCCCCCACGCCGGGCAGATTATCGCAACACTTTTGAGCGTTTTCGACCCCCAACACGAAAAACGCCGTAGAAAGAGCGTCCGCAACGGCGGCGGAATCCGCAAAAACAGTCACAGACAGCATCCCTTCCACTGGCATTGCCGTTCGCGGGTCCAGAATGTGCCCGTACCGTCGTCCTTCGTGCCGGAAAAACTGAATGTTTGAGCCGCTGGTCGACATGGCCTGATCGCGCAGCAGCACCGTGCCCAGCCGTTTTTTCGTGAACAGCGGATTGCCAATTCCCACCGGCCACCCCGAATGGCCGTTATGACCGCCGCGACCCACAAGGCTGCTGTGCCCACCATGGATCAAAAACGAATCGGGACCACTTTCTGTTTTGTTGAGCCATTCCGCAGCTTCATCCAGCGCATACCCTTTTCCGATGGCGCCGGGATCAAGCTGCAAACCGTCGGCATCAAATTGAACCGTCGTGGTGTCTTCATCAAGTGAGATTTTCTCAGCCCCCGATTTTTGCAACACCTCCGCGATTTCGCTTGCCGTCGGAATACGTTGCTGTTCGCGACACTGTCTCCAAAGTTTGATTTGCGCGCCGGCAGCAACATCGAAGGCGCCGTCTGTCGATTCGAACAGGCGTTTGGCCGTCTGCAGCAATTCGAAGAGTGATCGCCGCAAGTGAATTGGCGAACTCGCAGCATCACGATTCACTCGCGATATCTCGCTGTTCGATTTGTAGATGCTGAGCCACGATTCAATGTCCAGAATTAACTCCAAAACATCCCCAACCGCGGTCACCTGTTCGTGCTCACCCGGATTCATGATCACGCAGAATTCACAGACCATTGCCCGCGTTGCCACGCGAACCGTATTGCCACTCGTCGGCACCACACGATCCGACTGCTTGTCAGTTTGACCTGCCGGAGTCAACGACTCCAGGAAACCGCGTCTGCTTCGGGATGCATCAGACACGATTGGCTACTGATCCGAAAAACTTAGCGTGGCTTGAGTAGCCGGCAGACGCGACACGACCTCCAGCAACCGTTCTGCGCAAAACGTGCGAGATCCGGGAATACCAATCCGCTCACATTCAAGATAGAACGCTTCCGCCAGCGACTCGTCTTCCAGAAGTTCATTCACCGGAAGGGACGACTTCAGAGACTGCCAGGCGGCAAGCACACCATCGTTGATGGCATCAAAAACTCGCTGCTCGACAGGTACCGCCGCTGCCAACTGAGCTTTCGTCTTCTTGTTCTTCTTACCCTGCCAGGTTTTTGGAGCTGACATTTTGGGTTCGGGAGCACCAGTGAGTTCATCACCAACATCGGTTTCTCCCAGTCGCTTTGTGCCAGCCGCGACGTATTCTTCTGACAATTCGAATCCGACAAATTTTCGGCCGAGTTTTTTGGAAACGATCAATGTCGATGCACTGCCGGAAAACGGATCCATCACGACTTCGTCTTCTTCCGAACACGTTCGAACGATTCGCCCCAACAACTGTTCCGGCATCTGACAACCGTGGAAGCCCGCTCGTTCTTTAAACGTGCCAGCGACGCGGGGAAAGTACCAATCACTTTCTTCGGGTGTAAAGCACTCTTCCAGATCCTGCGGACGCAAGGCAAACGTTTGATCCACCGCCGGCGGGATGATCCAGGTGTCATCAGGCAGCCGCCCCGCCGGATTGCCGCGTTTGTCGTTGTAGACCAGCATTCGCGCGGAGGGCACGCGATTGTCCAGATCGTCTTTGCGAAATGTAAAGTGCTCACGATCTTTCACGAAGTGAAACAGGTGAGTGTGCGAACGGGTGAACTTGTTTTTGCAATTTACGCCGAACGTGTAGTACCAGATCACCCAACTGCGACAGTGGAAGCCGATCTTCTGGGCTTCTATTTTCAGTTCTGCGGCAAAGTCATCACCAATAGCCAGCCAGAACGTGCCGTCCGGTTTAAGAGCTTTGTAGGCGGCCGACATCCAGTCGTTAGACCACTTCAGGTAATCCTCGGCCGCCATTTTGTCTTCGTACACATCGTACTTATAGCCGATGTTGAACGGCGGATCAGCGAAGACCAAGTCCACACTACCTTCGGGCAGCGAATTCATGCCTTCAATACAGTCGCCGTTATGAATCTTGCCAAGCTGTGATTTCATGTGTTCCTCCTGAGCGGTGCAGTATAACTCGCGAAACACGGCCGCATAATGCTCAAGCCAAGCAATGTCGAAACAGAACCATTCCGTGACCAAAACAAGCTGTCCGAAACGGCTCAATTCCCTCATGTTGTAAGGAAATTTCAGTTTCCACGACACAAACCTGGGGGAATGGCGTTTTATCAGGTGTGCCAGCCATGCTGAGTGATAATCGCTCAAAGAGGCAACGACAAAGCTGACTTAACCTCTGGAAATTCTGTTATGCGAAAATTCTCCACCAGTCTGTTCAGCATGTTTTGTCTGACTGCAATTTGCAGTGTCGCGAATGCTCAGGGAGGTCCCCGGCCGTCAGACCTGGGCGCTTCGAAGCTGGATCTCGGCGAACCCGGCATTGCCTGGTACACAACCTGGGAAACGGCTCAGGCAGAAGCCAAACGCAGCGGTCGGCCGATTATGTTTGTCGCGGCTGCCACGCAGTGCCGCGGAGTTTCGGGCGTCTTCTGACCTGGCTACACAAATACGCAGAACGGTCTGTTCGCGTCCGCAGATTTCATCAACGTCTCTCGTCAATACGTATGCGTGCGACTCGATTCGTACGAAAGCAAAGAACATCAACAATACGTCAGAACGTTCCTCGACGGTCGTTTTGAAAACAGCGCCTTCTGCCTGCTGGCCCCCGATGGTAAAGAATGGCTAACCAAAGCAAACCGCGGCCCTGAAATGGTTCTGGGAAGAAGTTCCGCCGCCGAACGAATGGATACCCTGGCAGCACTTTTCCCACCAACAGCCGACGTGAAGCAGGCCATCGTGCAGGACTTCCATTCTGTGCGACAGGCGCTCAACGTTGCTTCTGCTGATCAGCGTGTCTTCGTGATCATCAATGGCTCGGACGAACAAACAAAGTCTCTGCGACTGTCTCTTCGCGAGGTCACCAATGACGACCGAATCGTCGGACGGTTTCACTTTGATTTCGAAGCCGACAATACATGGAAAGAAAACGTGGCAGGCACGAATGACGAACCTGGCATTGTAATTATTCGTCCTGGCGAATTCGGCATGGATGGCAAAGTGATGAAGCAGCTTCCACTGAATACGGACAACACTGTCATCACCGACGCCCTGCTTGCCGCTAATGCAGAATTCGCAAAGAGCACCGAAAAAAAGGTCTACAAGTACCACGTCGCAAAAGGAAAAGACCAGGGCATCTACTTCGAAGGTGCCGTTCCGTATGGTGAAGATCGAGACGGCGACGGCAAAGTTGACCGAGGTGGTTCTTCGTCGCGCGGCGGCAGTCGAAGCCGAGGCGGCCTGCGATAGATCATGGGCTGACTTCGATTATGGAGCTGCAACACTCGTTTAGGAAGTTGCAAACTGAACTATGAATCGCCGCGTCACGGGAGGCGGGCTTGCAGATACTTATATGGTCTTCCTCGAGTGGAATAGAAACTTCGCCAGGAATATGTGGCTCTGCACTTGTTGGATCAACTACCAGAATCCCTTTGGGAACTTTGACGTTGAAACCAAAGACCTTAGTCCCAACCTTCACCGGGTATCGTTCAGCGTACGATCGACAGACGATCTGCTGCTCGGCCACCGTGGCCAGAAACGAATGATGCAGGCTACGGAGCCTCGAGTCATGCTGTTTGAGTTCGCTGACCTGATCGGTTGCATTCAGCATGATCCCGGCAAACTTTGCGAAGTTCGCAAGTTTCGCACCTGCATGTGGCGTTGCTATGAACGCAACACCCCGCGTTTGCCTATGGATTCCTTGAAAGCGTTTTACGCCCTGTGTTTTCGCATGGCTGATTAACTGTTTTGCAACGAGACCACCCATAC
>CAYZYB010000560.1:0-4206 GCA_964481505.1 uncultured Planctomycetaceae bacterium
GAATATTTCCTTCCAGATAAACCTGAAACTTCGCTGACGCCGGCTGTTCGAACACCTGACTGATGTCAATATCCGGCCCACCATCTGTCTGTGCCCAAACCACCACGCGATCGGCGGACAGGTCCAGTACGCCCGGCTGCATTACGCCTCCCCCCAGATCCGACATCACGCCTTCAACAACAACTTTGACGCCGCCCGTGATGATATACACCTGTTCTTTGGGAACCGTATCGCGCGAAGGACCGGATTCGAAACGCAGTGGCTCTGTCGAACGCGGATAAATCTGAATGCGCCGAGTTTGCCCCGCAGCGGGATCCTGTACGGCTTGCAGCTGCGGTGGAATAAACGAATCCGGCTCCGCCTGCAAACTGACCGGCGACACAGCTGCACTGCGCGTTGGATCGAAATGCGCCAGCGCCTTCATCATCAAGTGGGTTGGATTCGAGCGAGTCTTTTCGTTGGCGAATTTTGTGCGAATGTCCACCGGTTGCAGTGATCGCAACAGGATACTGTGAGCTTCCACATTGCGCTGTTGCCCTCGACTTCGGTAACGAACACGTCCCTCCGCATAGATTTGAACGTTGTGTCCGCCAGCCGTTTGCGTATCGATGATGACGAGGCTTTCGGCGAACATTTCCACGTCGCCCTGACGCACGGCGGCCAGCCCCTTCGCGTTCGGACCGGCCTTCAATAACGTGACCGTCGTATTGCCATCCTGCCAGACATCTTTCGAATTCGCCACGGCTTCGACCGGAATTTTGACGTCCGACGTTTCCGGCGACAACACTTGATTCTCAGTCGCATAGGATGTTCTCGTTTGCGCGCGAGCATCTGACGGTGTGACTTGCGACACAACGATTAGAGCAGCGAATGCGATAGCAGCGCGAAACGCGGAGAGCATGAAAGAACAGACTGGTCAGCGCAGAAGACTTCCGCGCGGAGAATATCGGGAGAGAGGAGTTGTGAATGGTTGGAGAGAACCGAAGCGGGACGCTTCTGTGATGTGAGGAGAGATTTCCGACCGACGGCAGCGAAGCGACGAACGTGCTTCTGATAGCAGTAGCCAGTATTTTCCCAGCGGAAGTGTACGCCGACAGCCGAAAACGGGTCAATACCGAGCGGCAACACGCGAACAGACGCAAACCCTTCAACAGAAACAGCTTACATCACTACCGGAAAGCGACCGGCAGGATCCGCCGCAGCGGAAACGGGATCGTTACCGCTTCCGGGGCTCGGTGCTGAGTCCTTGCCTCTATCGAGCATCGTTTCGAGAGCCCCCGTCGAGAAAACGATTGAGCAGAAAAATGCCGTTCCGAAACACGCCGACCAGCTTTGTGTAAGCCCAGTCGAAATCCTGTCCACGAAGCAAATGGGCTTAAAACGGCTAAGCCGGCCAAGCGATTAGGCGTCAACGCCGGTCTTTCTTTTTCGCACAAACCCAATCACGACTGCCAGGAAAAAGAAGGCGGCGATAGTGATGACGATCGGCCCTTCGTTCGGTTTCTGAATCGACGTCCAGATCGCCGATCCCGCTGCGATCGTCGCGCCGATTACGGACACTCCCATTAACACATTCCAAACGACGCTGGAGAACCCAGTGGGTGTATCGTCTCCCAGTATTTTTCGGCTATTCATCATCATGAAGAACGCGATGTATGCGATAGGTAACAGCATCATTCCGAATTTCGATGTCACGATCGCAAGATAAACCTTGCTGTCTCCCTGCCAGAAGGACCACCACAACGCGCCGGAAATTCCTGCGATCAAACAGCCAATGAACTGTGTCCCGCCACCCAGAGGTTTGTTGGCGATTTCGCACAAGGCGTAGCCGTTGATTAACATCAAAATAATGATCGTTGAGAACCCCATTCCGAAGATGCCGATGCCGAAGACAAGTCGAGCCGTGTCGTCGCCGAGCAGCGGGCTAACGGCTTTGGAAAGATCAAAGGCGTTTCTTTTCACAAGTGAAGACGCAATCTTCTTCTCTTCCGCCGACAGTGCAGCAATTTCGTTAAGTGTCGCTTCCGGCAGTGCGTTTGTGTCGCCTTCGAAGCCCACACGTGCCGCGAGGCTGGCTTTAGCACCAGCGAAAAGACTGCTCTTCTGCATTTCGGCAGGATCATTGCTCAGGAACTGCGGATCGGCCTGAGCGTGAAAACTGGATGCAGCTGCGATTACAACACAACTCGTCACGAGGATGTACGGAATCGCCATACCTGTCGACAGGTCAAAGCGAGCCAACCCGCGGAAGTTGCGATCCCATCCGCGACGCAGCATCGAATAGGGCATCAGGAAGGTCATGTTAATTCCGACAGCTGTCGCCGCCGCACCGATCATGACATCGCGCTGAGCGGAAATAACTCGACCGCTCCAAAAGCTTTGAATGTCCGCTGGAAGCGTGGCTACAAGTTCGGCGATCTTTCCTGTCGGTCGACTCCACTGCGACAAATCCGGAATAAGTCCTGAAAGAATGGCTGCGAAATCGAGTTCCCCTTTTGACGCCAGCAATCCCACAACGCCGACAAAACATAGCACAACGATCCCAACAAGACCCTTCAGAAACCAATCGAACAGCTTTGCAACTGTACCCTGTCGGCTATTCAGAAAAACAGCCCAGCCCGCGAGAAACAGCAACACAAGAGACACACCGATCTTGTGTCCGTCTGCATCAGTCACGGTGCCTGGCAGAAGATTGTTTTGTAGCGCCGCGTAACACAAACTGAATTGCGGCATACACCAAATCATGTTGGCCAGAATGGTGGCAATGATCCAGCCCCAGCCAAGTACAGGGTTAATGTGGCGGTTGATTGATCGAAACGGACGCTCGCCCGTCGACAGTGTCACATAGCTAATCGCCGACAACATGATGACCCCCATGATGATCGCCATCAGTTGCAGCCACAGCATGCTGGTGCCGCCGAGAATTCCCAGGAACAACGCACCGGCAAGACTTCCGCCTCCAAGTGTGATGGCACTCTGAAGCCAGCCCGGACCAGACAGTTTCACAAACGCTCCCAGAGTCGCCAGCGGACCTCTACTCATGGCTTCAGTAATTACTGCGCGGTCGTTGTCAACTTGAGTTTCGCCGTCGGACATTTCAGAGAGCTCTCGCGGTGGAAAATGTTTTGGGAAGGTCGAACAAAGACGATCATTTTGTAGTCGTAATACTAACGCCACGACAAATCGCAGGGCAGCGAACAGAGAAAACTACCGGTACAAGTTGCACGACGCAACCGCCGACTCAACCTTAACCACGGATACGCCATATTACGGCGATTTTGGACGAACGACCTGCGCCCTGCCAGGATGAATTTCGCAGCACAGCGACAACACCGTCCTCACGCACGCAAACGAACCTCAGTAGCGGTACGTCAGGTGTGGCTGACGCACAGTGGCCGTTTTGATCGTCAGGCTAAGCCTGACCTACCAGCTGGCAACGACCAGCTGACAACGACGTTGCCAGCAACGCGAAACGAAAAACAACTGCCAGCAAAAATCATCAATCCACGAAGACAAATTCACTGGTGTTCAGCAGGACGCGGCAAAGATTAACCATCCCGTGTTCCCTCGCGTATGCTTCTAATGATTCCAATTCTGCAACACCGGGCAACCTTCCCGTCGTCAGCTGAAATGCGCGCGACGCGCGGTTGCTCTCAGCGACTTCTTCCACCACGCGTTCTGAAAACTTTTGGGCCATCGTCAGAGTGAATTTGTTATTGAAGAGCGATAGCGCCTGTAGCGATGTCAGCGTCTCTGATCGTTGCGGTGTGCTCTGAGACGAATCCGCACAATCCAGCGTCGTCATAAACGGATCCGGTTGTGATCTCACGATGAAACGGTACACAGACCGACGATGGGTGGATTCATCTGTCGGATCAAACTTGTGATATTCGTAGTGCGGCGAGTGCTGGGCCTTTTTCAGTTCAAACAGATAGAACCCCGGTCCGCCGGCAGTACGATCCAGGCAACCACTTACCGCAAGCACAGAATCACGGATCTCCTCAGCCGATAAACGACGACGATTCATTCTCCACAAAAACTGATTGTCTGAATCGATCTTCGCATTCGCCTTGTCGAATGTCGATCCCTGCCGATACGTTGCGCTGTTCACGATAAGACGATGCAGATGTTTGAACGACTGCGTGGTGCGAAATTCGTCTGCCAGCCAGTCCAGAAGTTCCGGGTGAGTGGGACGCTGTCCCATGC
>CAYZYB010000561.1:0-4199 GCA_964481505.1 uncultured Planctomycetaceae bacterium
GTGGAGATGAATTCATTTACGTCGGCCGCCGTCATGCCGTACAGCAGCAATTTGTCGCGGTCGAGTTCAATCCGCATCTGAGGAATGATGACTTGCGGTTCGACCATCAGGTCGGTGACGCCGGCAACGCCTTTGATGGCCGCTTCCATTTCGCCTGCCTTGCGTCGCAACACGTCAAGATCGTCGCCATAGATCTTGATGCCGATCTGAGCTTTGACACCGGACAACATGTGCGAAATCAGGTGAGCGATTGGTTGTTCGACAGCAGTGACAATGCCAGGAATCTCCGCCATCGCTTCGCGGATTTCCGTGAGCTGTTCTTCACGACTGCGAGGCGAATCCGGATTCAGTTCCAGCACGTATTCGCTCATGTTCACGCCTTCTGCGTGCTCATCCAGTTCCGCTCGGCCGGTTCGGCGGACAAAACGATCCACGTCGTCGAGTTCCAGCAGACGCTGTTCGACCGTTTTGTTGATTTCGTTGGATGTCGCCAATGAGGTTCCCGGCGGCAGCACAACGTTTAACTGCATCGAACCTTCATTGAATGGCGGCAAAAAGTCGCGATCCAGGTTGAAGACAAACAGTCCGGCCAGAGCGACGGCCAGCACCGTGAAGGTGAGATTGAATCGAGGAAACGCCAGGCTGAAACGGATGACGCGATCGCCAACCCATTTCAGACCACGCAAAAAGAATCCGTCTTTCTCATGATCCATCAGCTTCGATCGGCCCAGCATCCAGTAGCACAGCACGGGTGTCACCGTCAGCGACACAACGAGCGATGACAGGATCGACACGATGTAGGCCACTCCCAGCGGAGCAAACAGACGACCTTCCATGCCCGTCAGAGCGAACAGAGGAATGAAAACCAGAATGACGATGATCGTACCGAAGACGATTGAGTTTCGAATCTCGCAACTCGCCTGGTAAACAATCACCAGCGGATGTTTGGGGACTTCCGCCTGCCGGTTTTCCCGGAGTCGCCGGAAGATGTTTTCCACGTCAACGATGGCGTCGTCGACAAGCTCGCCAATGGCCACAGCCAGCCCGCCCAATGTCATCGTGTTGATCGAGAAACCGAAGATCGAAAACACAACGGCCGTCATCACCAGCGACAGTGGAATCGCAGTCAACGTGATGAACGTCGTGCGGAAATTCAGCAGAAACAGAAACAGAATCACGACGACCAAAATCCCGCCATCACGCAGAGCTTCGACGACGTTGGCGATCGCTCGATCGATGAACGACTTCTGCGAATATACCGGCACGATGTTGATGTCGTCCGGCATCGTTTGCTTCAGGTCTTCGACCGCTTCCAGAATCGCTTCCGTAATGTGCCGCGTGTCAGCTCCGGGTTGTTTGTTGATGGTCAACACAACCGACGCCCCGCCGGACAGCGTGCCGTCGTCCTTGCGAATGAAGGCAGAACTGTCGCCTCGCTTCACCTGTGGGCCTTCGACGACGCGGGCAATCTGAGCCAACGCGATCGGCCGACCATCACGGACTCCCACGACAACCTTCTGCAGATCTTCGATATCCTGAATCCGCCCGAGTGCTCGCACAAGAAGTTCGTTCGGCCCCTGTTCGTCGAGATAGCCGCCGGTTGCGTTTTCATTACTGCCGATAACGGCCTGTTTCACTTCGTGAAGGGTGACTCCGTAGCGGATCATTTCGTCCGGATCGACCAGTACCTGAAACTGTTTGCGGCCGCCTCCCATCGTAAAGACCTGTGATACGCCGGGAATCGTCAGAATCCGCTGGCGAACCACCCAGTCGGCCGTTGTCCGCAGCTCGATCGGGTCGACCGTTTCGTCTTCGCTCCACATCGCCAGCATCAGGATCTGGCCCATGATCGACGAAATTGGCGCCAGCGTCGGCTTCACTCCAGGCGGCATCCGATCCTGCACCAGTTGCAGTCGTTCCATCACGATTTGACGGTCGGTGTAGATGTCGGTGCCCCAGTCGAATTCGACGTAGACCACTGAGATCCCAATCCCCGAAGAACTGCGCACCGCCTGCACGCCATTCGCACCGTTCATCGCCGTTTCCAGCGGGAACGTGATCAAGGTTTCGACTTCTTCCGGAGCCAGCCCGGGAGCTTCCGTCATAATGACGACGCGTGGCCGGTTAAGGTCCGGGACGACATCGATATCCATCTGCATGGCCTGCCACGAACCATATCCCAGCAGGAAGATGGCAGCGGCGATGGTTAGCAGTCGCTGTCTGAGAGCGAATTTGATGATGGCGTTTAACATTGTTGGCCCTTCCAGGGCGTCTCCGAATTTCGATATATGCCTTGCCTCGCGGGATCACTCTTCATCAATGAAGGCCCTGTCACCGCGGGCACATCCAAGCGGATTCCGCTCTAGTGATTATGCCCGGCGTGAGGATCGACTCCGCCACCGGTTTTGTTCTTGAGGGCCATTTGCATTTGATGAGCGCTCTTCATGGCGACCACATCACCGGGGAACAACTGCCCATCGTTGGCGACAACGACAGAAAACTGGTCGCGATACTTCACGTGAACGGGAAGCCGATCAAAGTGATCGCCGTTCTGCTGAAAGACAAAGTACTCCGCTCCTTCACGAGCCACCGCGTCGACCGGCAGAACGATCTGGTCTTCCCACTGTTCAACCGGAACGCGAAGCTGCAGTCGTTGCCCCGGTCGGTATCGCCAATTGACGAAGCGGACGTTATTTCGCGGCTTATTTTCGTGAGTCAGTTCGTTGGGCAGCCGGACGAAGAATTTCAGCGTGCGAGAGGTGCGGTCAATCTCGGTGTCGAGATAGGCGATATCCAGCCCCGGCACTTCCTTCGCTTTGCCATCTGCTTCGTCGAACAAAGCGGTGACCTTCCAGTCGTTCCTGCTCGCATTGGAAAGCTGCGCAATGTCCTGTTCGAAAGCCATGCCTTCGACGTACAGCTCGGCGTAATTCACAAGCGTTCCCAGCGGCTCCCCGGCATCCACAGCCTCGCCACGGTGGACCAACAGCTCTCGAAGAATCAGCGGCGGATCAGCCACTCCCGATTCCATGCTGACGGGGCGGATGGCCGTTTGCTGAAACGCTCGACTGAGCTTCAGTTCTTTCGAAGTCGTGCCGTCCGCATTGGGAGAATACAGCTTCAATTCCCGCAGCAACCGACGGGTCTGCGCAATCTGCTGCACCTGGGCTTCCGACAAGCCGTGCAGCCGCAAAGCTTCCTGTTGAACCACCAGCAGCGACTTCAGTTTGTCGCGAGCATACTGACGTTCCAGCAGCGTCTTTCGAGCAACGCCCCCAGACGTTGCCACATCCTCCAGACGAGCGATCTCACGGTTTTCGATATCCAGTTCGCCCAGCGTCGTGACGAACTCCGTTTGAGACCGGACGAGGTCTTCGTGTGTCAGCCGAATTTCAAACAGCAGGCTATTCGGTTCCACCGCTTCGCCGGCAGCAGCGTGAATGTTCGTAATCACACCCGTCATCGGCGTCGCGACCTGGATTCGCGTTCGGCCTGGCTGCTCCACAACAACCGCAGGAACCGTGATCGATTTACTGAACGTTGTCAGTTGAATCTCAGCCACTCCGTCACCGGTCAGGCCAAGATTTCGCCGAGCCTGATCGGATAGTTCCAGCGAAGTCGCTTCGTCATGGCCAGCATGATCGTGTCCGGCATGCGGGTCGTGAGCGTCTTCGCCTTCACCATGTTCATCGAGCCCGGCCGGCGCTCGGTTATCGGCGACAGTCGACTGCACCCACGAATTCAAAGTCGGCCACCACTGTCCGCGAGTGACAGCAGCCCCCACAACGACAACGATCATCGTGACCGGCCAAACGTACTTCATCGGGATTTTGGGAATGCGAGATTTCATGGGACACAACCGTCCTGAGAACATATTGACAGGGAGAACGTTGCGCAGTGGCAGCAGAGCCAGTCGCGCAGCATCGAACCGTAGAAATTACAGGGGGAAATGGCGGAGAACATCTGCTGGTTAACAGCAACTGAATTACAGTCCGCCGCGATCACAGCAACGATCGCGCAGCAGATATCACAGCATGTGATACAAGGAATTCAGAGCCTCAGCAGGACGTACCCGCGAAGCTCTTTTAGAGCCGCCAGACCTGAGTCCTGGCGCGCAGTGTGTCCGTCGAATCGGGCATCGAAGGCGGACCGTGCAGGAACCCGCAGGCGATCAGAGCATCACTCGCAGTGTGCAATGA
>CAYZYB010000562.1:0-4197 GCA_964481505.1 uncultured Planctomycetaceae bacterium
ATTACGGACGGTTCCAGCAACACTCTTTGTGTTGGAGAAGGGGCTGCCGGTAATCCCTGGGATACGATTCAGGACGAAAACGGGATGACTCTTCCTGGCGCTTTGGTTGGCGGTGGATGGATGGTGCCACAGCCGAGTCCATCGGGTCTGGTACCTGTACTTGGTCCCGCTACGGCGAGTAACTTTGGTTCTACGGTCTTCCCTATCAACCTTAGTCCTGTAATCCAGACCGTCTATGACGAAGCTGGCCTGAACGATTGCACCAACGACCGGACTGATATTGACAGCACAACCAACTTCCGTAGTGCACACCCCGGTGGAACTCAGTTTGCATTGGGAGACGGCTCTACCAGATTCGTTTCAGAAAACATCGATCAGGGCATCTACAATGCTCTCGGAACACGTGGCAGAGGCGAGGTTATCGGCGAATACTAAGCCGACTTGTTTGCCAGACCGCGGTGTCTGACGATAAATTCAAGAACAGCCAATCCCTTTCGGGGTTGGCTGTTTCTTTGCGCAGTTTGGAATCACCAGAGTGAAGGTCACCCCGGAAATGACTTCAGAGATGACGCGGTTGAAGGTTGAAAACGCAATCGAAGGCCTCAATCCGAATACTCCTTCCACGGATCGATTGACCATCGAAAATAAGATCGAGCTATGTCACCAATGCCTGGACGGACTCGTCGAGAACGCTCGCGAATGGACAGAATCAGCGGTGCTCGCAAAAGGAATGCCCGCTGACACTCCTTTTCGGGCGGAGGACATGCTGACAGGCCCTGTGGTCGTTGCCCGCCAGTTGCAGCTTACTATCCAGTCGTTAAAGGGCACGAATTCCGAGAAATCACCGACACTCCCCGGAACTCCAGTTCGTCTGCCGACGCAGCAGCTATGCGCTCCGGTCTTTCCTACCAACGGCTACTTCGACAGCCTGACTTTTATGGGACTGAAGGCGGTCGTGCGAATGCAAAAAGGAGTCGATGAAACATCAATTCACGGTAGTATCCCTGAGCAAATTGCTGACGGCAACATTCGCGGCATTTCCGCGGTGCTGGGCGCTGGCAACGTATCCTCGATCCCTATCACTGACAGCCTGAATCGAATCATGTTCGAAGGCCGTCGAGTGGCTCTCAAAATGAACCCGGTCAATAAGTATCTTGCACCAGTTTTCGAAAAGGCCTTCGCACCGCTAATCCGAGAAAACGTCTTCGCTGTGATAACTGGAGGAGCTGATGTCGGCACCGAGTTGATTCAGCATTCGCTTGTGGACGACGTCCACATCACTGGGTCCGCCGCGACTCATGACGCGATCGTCTGGGGGAGTGATGCGGTAGCGGCCCTCGCGCGAAAGCGTGAAAACTCTCCTATCCTGTCAAAACCAGTCAGCAGCGAACTTGGAAACGTCACTCCGTGGATTGTGGTTCCGGGGCAATATTCGAGTCGGCAGTTACACTCTCAGGCTCAGCACATTGCCACATCGATAACGAACAACGCATCTTTCAATTGTCTTGCGACAAAAATGGTCGTCACCTGGAAACGCTGGCCGCAGCGGGAACAGTTTCTGGGCCTTATTCAGCAATACCTGAAAGCGACACCCCAACGTCCGGCCTACTACCCGGGGGCACCTGAACGATACCAAAGGTTCTCTCGCACGGAAGTCAGCCCCGATGATCAAAACCGACTGCCGTGGCTGCTACTCACTGATCAAAAGCATGATGATCATCCGGAGCTCTTCCAGGAAGAATCGTTCGTGTGTGTCTGTGGCGAAACACAGCTGGATGCCGAGTCGCCCAGTGGCTTTCTGCAAGCTGCTACCGACTTTACCAACGAACAGATGACGGGGACTCTTTGCGTCTCGCTTACGATTCCCTCCGGCTTCGACCGCCGCTACCCGGATGCATTCGAATACGCATTGGCAAATCTCCGCTACGGATCAGTTTGTGTGAATCAGTGGTCCGGATTGGCCTATGGCCTCATCAGCCCTCCGTGGGGCGCCTACCCTGGAGCTACCTTACAGGATGTGCAAAGCGGTATCGGAAATGTGCACAATACGTATCTGCTGGACAAGATCGAAAAGACGGTTCTGCGCGGACCGCTCATCAACTTCCCCAAACCTATCTGGTTTCCTTCACACCGCAATGCGGTTAGCGTCGCGGAGCAGTTGCTGAAGCTGTATCATCGTCCCTCTGTGATGCGTTTGCCACGGCTGTTCGCTGGTGCCCTTACAGGGTAAGCATGTTCTGCAGCTATCTTCGGTCGTTGAAAAAGCATCGCGCACCGGACTTTACTTCTTTTCAATACGGGATTCTAAATCCGTGAATACAAAAACAATTGGTTCACTTGGCGCGTCCATCGTACTGTTCGCAACGATGGTTTCTTTTCGTCTGGAAGCTACTGATGCTGCGACGGAAGAGCTCAAGCCAAACACGACTGTGTTGAGTCCTTCGGAAGACGTTCAGTATTCGTTTCAGGCGGCGCTCATCAACGCTATTCCTGGAGATGTGATAGAGCTGAAGGCAGGCACCTATCACTTTGCCGGTGAGCTGAACATCGCCTGCGACAATCTGACGATTCGCGGCGCCGGACATGAAGAAACGATTCTGTCTTTCAAAGGCCAGCTGGCAGGAAGCAGCGGGATTGTGTGTACAGGCAACGCTTTTGTGATTGAAGATCTCGCCATCGAAGACACCGCCGGCAATGCAATCAAAACGCTCGGTGCAAAGGACGTAACGTTTCGGAACGTGCGCGTCGAATGGACGGATGGGCCAAAGACCAGCAATGGTGCTTACGGAATCTACCCGGTCGAATGTCAAAATGTGCTCATCGATGGCTGCATTTCCATTGGTGCATCCGACGCCGGAATCTACGTCGGACAGTCTCAGGACGTCATCGTGAAGAATTGCGTGGCCAAACAAAACGTCGCAGGCATCGAAATCGAAAACACGATTCGAGCCGACGTGTTCGACAACACAGCCACTGACAACACTAGTGGCATTCTGGTTTTTGACCTGCCCGGCCTGAACCAAAAAAATGGCCGACAGGTGAGGGTCTTTCGGAATAACATCAGAGACAATAATCATGAGAACTTTGCCGCCAAAGGGACCATTGTGGCCGGTGTTCCTCCCGGCAGTGGTCTGATGCTGATGGCGACGGATGACATCGAAGTGTTTGACAACGATATTGTCAATCACGAAACCAGTAACGTGATCTGTGTCAGCTTTATGGTGCTCCAGCGTAAGTTGAACGATGACAGGTTCGACCCGTTCTCGGAGAATATTTCGATCCATGACAACCGAATATCACAGGGCGGTACCAAGCCAAAAGGAGAACTCGGTCTGCTACTGGGGCCCGTACTCGGTGGAAAACTGCCGGACATCTTTTTTGACGGACTGATCAATCCTGGAAAGGCTGTTGATGGTCGCCTGCCCGAAAACCTTCGACTTAGCATTCGCAACAACGGCGAAGCCACATTCGCCAATGTAAAAACCGGCGACCTCAGTCCGGAAAACATCTTCGACGGAAAGTACAAGCCGGAAACCGACATCGCTCCCCACTACCTGGAGCGTGCCGCGCTGCCTGCCACAACATTGAAACCACATTCCAGGGCTTCCAGTGTCGCTTCGGCCGCCAGAGTCTATCGCAAGGCCCCCAAACTTCTTTCGGAATGGGGCGTCTTGAATCTTGAGGATGGCGACTGGGTTGCGGCGGCAGATTTGCTGGCCTACCAGCTGAACACGCCGCTGTTTTCTGACTACACGATCAAGCATCGTTACATTCGGCTCCCGAAAGGGACGCAAATGTCCTGGCAGGAATCCGATGTTCTGGAGTTTCCTGTGGGGACTGCGATTGCCAAGACATTTGCCTACCCTGATGCAGAAGACGATCCGACCGCCAACGAACGTTTTCTGGAAACACGTATTGAGTTCCGAGAAGAATCCGGCTGGTACGGTTATTCGTATGTCTGGAACGAAGATCAAACTGATGCCGAATTAAGACTCGGCGGCGCCGCTGTCGACGTCTCGTGGACAGACAAGGCTGGCAACGTTAACGAAAATCACTATCAGGTGCCCAACGCCAATCAGTGCCTCAGCTGCCACGAACAAGACGGAAAATACGCGCCGATCGGACCGACAGCTCGAAACCTGAATGGTCCCTGTGTCGGCGAAAGCGGTACTAATCAACTGCAGCAATGGATCACTG
>CAYZYB010000563.1:0-4196 GCA_964481505.1 uncultured Planctomycetaceae bacterium
CTGCTGGGGCAAACAACTGTGGAATTTACAATTCGAAATGCGGGAACAGCTGCTGCCGGTCCATTCGGCGTACATATTGTCTGGTCGCCCAATGGTATCGTTGGCGACGCCGACGATGTCATCGTCTCCGGCACTGCCGAAAACTTTGCTGCGATGGCTGCCGGTACGGAAGTCAGCCACTCCATGAACATTCAACTGGACCGCGAAGCGCTATTCGCTCACGCCTTAGCAACAAGCCGTGCTGGTGAGGCCAACGACACACAGTCAACGGAAAGTTCGCACTTGTTTCTGGTTGTTGATCCCGACAACAACATCGGAGAGACAAACGAAATCAACAATGCCGGCACCGGACACCTTCTGGACTTTGATGACATCACCTATTTCCCGTGGGATCTGAATGGGAACGGAACGGTTGAACCTCTTGACACTCTTCAAGCGATACAGGCCATCAACACAAATGACACCGCCAGTGACTTCGACGGCAATGGCATCGTGACGCCGCTGGAAGCACTTTCTTCGCTGCAGAGAATCGGATACGTCAGAAACAACAGCGTCGTCGGAGATACCTCGGCAAAACAGAAAACGTCCAGTGACAACCTGAAACCGACATCGATATCCTTAGCCGTAACTGCGTCTTTGCTGACGGATGACGAAGAACGCGATTTGTTTCCGGAAGATCAGGAATCACAGCAACGAATTCTAACCGATGATTCCAGCTTGCCGGAACTCGACACGGAGTTTGCAAATGCGACAGACTGGCTGAGCGTGATTTAATCGCATTCATTTCTCGATTCAACATTGATAACATAGACTTATGCCAAGGCGGGCTGTCATTCTGTGTGGCCAGGCTGCAGGACTCACATCCATCCCGAGATTGGGCTGAGGATTTCAACATGAGCAACTGGTATGCCCCAGAATCCGATGACGCAAAAGCTGAACCCGAGCCGGAAAATCCATTCGCTGCGGGCGATACATGGAACAAAGAGACTGGCAAAGGTACCGACGTAAGCGACATCGCCACTGGAGATCGTATACATGTCGACGGGAAATTCCTGATCGTCGAACCGGGCGCCGTGCTGCCGGAGATTTGCGTCAAGACCGGGGCAACTCGTGACCTTAAACAGATTCCGGTGAAGCTAAAGTATTCACCGCCGTGGGCGTTTGCCGTGGGCGGCGTCATTCTGGCCGCTCTGATGTCGAAGACGTGTCCGGTCACTTATTTCGTTAGCAACGAATTTGTTGCGCGAAACACGAAATACAATCTTATTGGCTTCCTCGGTCTCGTGGCTGGAGTTGGCGTCATCGTGTTTGGAGCAATCGGCGAATTGATGGTGCTTATTGGAATAGGCATTGCTGCGATCGTTGCGTCGCTGATTTGCTTTGCGATCGGCAATCATTCTTTGGCCATCGCAAAACACGAAAACGCCCAACAGTTTTGGCTACGCGGGTGTGATGCGTCGTTTCTGTACAAAGTGGCTCAACTGCGATTTTGAGCAGTCACTTATTCTGCCAACAACACTCCGCAGATGGCGAACTCTGCTGCGAATCCAGCCTCCGCTGCGTTGCCCGCCACTTCGTAGACTGGAACGAGCCAACCTCTGTCACACGCCGGACCTTCCGTGGCAGCAAAAAAGAATTCGGATCGCACAATGTGACGATCCGTCTTTTCGCGGTGGCACTGCCGCTACAGCGACAGCAATTCGACTCCATCCCTGCTTACATCGTGCGCAATACAAACGAAGAGTTAAGTCGCAACGATTTAATATTCACCGATGGTGAATCCATCATTTCGATTCAGCAGGTTTTGAAAGACAAAGTCTCCGTTTCCACCCGTGTGGTCGCGTTGAATGTTCTCGCTGATGAATCGCACAGATCCGTCGGCAAGCACAAATTGAGTTCCCCCCGCATGCAAACTGGCGAACGACTCATGACAGACAGCTCGCGGCGCAGTAACAGGAGGAACAATATACTGAACCTCCTCACGAGCAACCTGATTCACCCCGAACAATCCGTTGGCCATGACGTCGCTCTCCGTTAGCAGTCCGCAGACTTCGCTCACCGCAAAGACAGAAGCCGCTCGACACTGTCCCTCAACTTCGCTGCCGATGGCCCATGCACGCTCGCCTGCCATGATCGTGTTACTGGTGCCGTCCGTCACATCCTGAAACCGCACATGACTATTTCTACCAAACATTCCAGTCATGGCTTCACCCTGTTCCCAACGTGCCCCGCCATTGGAAGCCACGTAATTTGTACTGGCAAACGCATCACCACCATAGTCGCGTCGGCCAGTGTTTACCTCTGGACCAACATCGGTAGCGCAACGCAACATTGGCGGCGAAGTTCGCATCAGCCGAGATGTATCCGGATCACTCGCGGCAGCCGATGGCGAAATCTCGCCAATCTGGAGTGCGTTGTAGAGATTATCCTGCTCCATCATGGGAAACAGTCGAGGCAGCCAGCCCCAATGCGGCGCACCGTTGTTCTCCTGCACCCACCCGGGAGGAAACGTCTTGTGGAGATCATGATAATTATGAAGCGCCAGACCGATTTGCTTCAGGCTGTTCTTGCACTGCGTTCTGCGAGCCGCCTCGCGAGACTGCTGAACGGCGGGCAGAAGTAGTGCGATTAAAATAGCGATGATCGCGATCACCACCAGTAATTCGATCAACGTAAATCCACGACTTCTGGCTGACTGAAATGATTTCATGATGGATTCCGTAATGAAGAAGACAAAACAATGAGTCCGTGTGGCGGACAACTTGCCTGAGGCCATTTTTGCGGGCATTTGGCTCGAAACGCTACTCCCGTTCATTATTCCGGAACAGATTGTAAAGAAAACTGAGGAACACCGCAAACAACTCCCCAGGCAGACCAGCAACGCAAACATGATGCGACCTGCAGTTGCCCTCACAGGCCGGATGCTTGATCACACCTATGCACCTATTGAAGAGACAAAGAGATCTGGCCTGGCTCAAAAGGAGATTTCTGATGGCTCAGAAACAGGGGAACCGTAGACATCAGCATTCAAAAATAAACAATGGGCCGCTGCCCCCGAAGAAACATCCAGCCTCCCCCACGAAATGAATGACCAACAACGGCCTCACGTTCTCCGGTGGCGACTCTTTACTGTGCGCCACGACACCATCGCGATTCCTGAACAGGCAGCCTCAACATCCCACCATCCCAACCTGGCAAGACATTCGAAAATGAAATCTCTCTGTGCAACATTCGCATATTCGGTCCTGCTTCTTTGCTCTGGCGCGCAAGCCAGGGGCGACGATTGGCAGGAGCTCTTCAACGGCAAAGATCTGACCGGCTGGCAGGCGAATGCTCGGCCGGAATCATTCACGGTGACCGATGGCATCCTGAAAGCTCACGGCGTCAACGGTATGAGTCATCTGTTCTACGTTGGCGACGACGACAAAGATGATACGTTCGTCGACTTCGAATTGTCCGCTACCGTGCGTTCTGAACCGAATTCCAATTCCGGAATTTTCTTCCACACCAATCGCGAACTCCGTAAGAAAAAGTACCTCAACAAGGGCTACGAAGTTCAACTCAACAGTTCGAAGGCTGAAAAACGCAAAACCGGCAGTCTGTACTTCATCCATGACCTTGCGGAATCACCAGTCGACGAAACCAAATGGTTCGAAATCCGTTTTCGTGTCGAAGGAAAACGCATCCAGGTCTTCCTGAACGACAAACGAACGGTCGACTACACCGAACAAGACAATCCCGAACGCCCCGCTGCTCGCGCCAAGCGGCTGATCGATCCCAAAGGTGGCGCCATCGCGCTGCAAGCGCATGATCCGAGGAGCGTGTTCTATTTCAAACAGATCCGAATCCGACGACTGAACCTCGCTCCATAGGTGGCTGATGCACGCTTAGCGCGTGTTGCCGTCAGTTAGCACCTGTTGCCGAAACAGCCAGAGCGGCCACGTCCTTATGGCCACGTCGTTCTTCAACGATCGTGGCCAAGGGCTTTGTTCGCAACGTTAGCTTCGATGCTGACAGCAGGGCAACGAACGCCGCACAGTTCACGGAACTTTTGCCGACCGCAATTCATACAGCATCGATCGGTCCAATTTGAAGCTTTTGAAAAAGAGCGCGTATTTGTGTGGCCGGGATTGGAGCGAGCCACGAGCGAAACCCCGGGGTTTCCTTCGCAAGCTCAGTCCAACCCCGGCCACCCA
>CAYZYB010000564.1:0-4192 GCA_964481505.1 uncultured Planctomycetaceae bacterium
TCATGACTCCAATGGCGTCCACCTGCCGAACTCCGCCACCGAAGGCTCCGACATGGGTGTCGCCCTGGTCGTTGTACAGATAAAACCGAAATGTATAGGTCGTATCTTCGTCAAGCGTATAGTTCAGAGCCGGACCGCCACGGTAGTTGTAGTTGCTGTTGTCGTGGTCTACCTCAAAGTCCTCAAACAGGATCTCACCGTCTGTCAGGAAGCCGTCGGTAGAAACCTCAACCGCCATCTGGAAGTCAGTGAAGTTATGGCCGTCGTTGCCGGAATCAGAGGTGCGTTGTGTTCCGTGATCGATACTCGTCAGATACGCAATGTCGCTCACGAATTCTTCAAGAGTCGTGAATTCCATCTCGACGTAATGGTTCTGACTCCGCGCCTCGTCCAGCGTCGTGCTGGGCACAGTCTCACTGTCAACTCGGATGTAGAACTCATTTTTTCGTACAGGATTTGAGTCCGACGCAGGTTCGCCATTCTCACCTAAACGGACGAAGCCATCACCCAATTTCGAATCCTGAGCGCTCGCAATAACCTTATCGGAATCCGGATTGTCAGGGTTGTGAATTCCCCTCGTGCTGTTTCCATCATCCTCGTTGTGAGTCCACAGAAACTGACCAAACGAATCCTGGACCACCCCTTCATTAACATCCAGGATCCCGTCATTGTCATCATCGATGTCCTCAGCATCCACGACGCCATCGTCGTCGGTATCGCGTCCAAAATTGTCTCGGTAATCGAGATCAGCAGTCAGCGGTGTAGCGCCACTTCCATCAGCGTCAGTGTCATCATCCCTGTCGGAAAGCTGGAATGCACTGCCATCATGTCCCAATCCGCTGACATCGGTGAAATCGTCAGCCGCTTCGTGAGTCGCACTGTCGTCGAGTCCGTTGACGCCGACAGTGGCGTCTGTTCGGCCATCGCCATCAGCATCGTTGTTGCCGAGTCCACTTTCAGCGATGTCCAACGCGCCATCATTATCACTATCCAGGTCAAGGTTGTCGCTGTAGTCATCATCATCGGTGTTGACAGGAGTCAGCCCAGGCCTCCGGCATCGCTGGATGTCAGATACGCACTGTTGACTCCGTTGTTCGCGTCATAAGTGGCCGCCTCGTCGACGTTGGGCGCGATGTAGCCCGCCGTCGTCTGTGCTTCGATGTTGTCGGCAATCCCGTCGTTGTCGCTATCCAGGTCAAGATGGTCAGCGATACCATCGTTGTCGCTATCCGTTCCGTTGAGCGCAGTTGTTTGTGCAGAATCGAAAGAGCTCTGTTTGAAACTCAGCCCGAAACCAGCATTGCTGGCTGCATCGTTCAGGAATTCAATCTGAAAACTGTCGGCGTTCAGAAAGTTCAACTGGATGTCATCATCAGGATTGTTGCCCGTGCCACGGAAACGAACGAAGCCGTCTTCGACCTCGGGCGTGAAGCTTCCATTTTCCTCCAGCGTATAAGAGTGGAGCGTCGACAGGTCAGCGCCAACGCCTTCAATGCGCTTTGTCTTATCGCCACTGTCAAGCGTATCATCGACATCGCCGATACGAATGCTGGTTGTCTGCTCAATCGCAGTCCCACCACCTTCATCGCGAATGATCACCGCGATTGCGCCCAAATCGGCGGCCGCTGCAAAATCAGGGTCGTCTGCGCTGAAGAACGTAATCTCCATTCGCAATCGCTCTTCGTCTCCAAGTCGCGCACCGGTACCTTTGAATTCAATCTTTGGAGCATCACCGGCAGGTTTGAATTCAGCGTTGAACTCTGAGCCACTGGAGATTTCGATAAACCGGACTGCGACCAGATCCTCGCCGTCATTCATTTGGTAGACAACCAGATCACCGACTTCCAGCGGAACATTCTGCTCATCGCTTGCGTTGTCACCAACTCTGAACTCACCGTTGAGTGAATCGGCAGTGGCAAAACCATAAACACCATCGGTGTCGAATCGCTTGAGGTTTTGATGAGTAAACTGTCCGGAAGAAAGCCCCAGCCCTTCATCAGCATCCAAAATACCGTCGTTGTCGTCATCCAGATCATCAGCGTCATCGACTCCGTCGTCGTCGGTATCGTCGGCCAGCACACCGTCATAGCTGGCTGCTACCAGGGACTGAGTTTCAATAATGCCAACGGTCTCTTCCAGGTCCCAGTCGCCACCTTTCGCTGCAGCACCGGTCAGGTCATCTGACGCCGCAATGTCGGCCCCCGTCATTTCGACAAGCAACCTGCCTGCATGCTGGCCCTCTGCCCCCTGCCCAAAATTGCATCCGTAGATCAGGATGTCCCCATCTTCTGCCAGTGAAGTCTGCAGCGTTGCCAGCTGGTCTGCGTATTCCCCCTGCATACTTTCTGCGGTCAGCGTCGCATTCCCCAACCGCAATTCACCTTGATCACCGTGCGAAATAATGTGAAGCGCCTCAACATTACTGCGGCCTTTTAAAGCCTCCGTGATCTTCAGCACGCCGTCTTCATCGGGATTGATGAACTCCACGTGCGCACCACGATCAATCAGCAACTCAGCAACCAAAAGCTCGTAGCCTGCGACACTACGGTCTACGAAGACGACTTCGCTCCATTCGTCAGCCGACGATGCACTCGCAGCGGCTTCTGACATCTGATCCAGAACATTCTGATCGACCTGAGCTGGCTCTGCTCCCGTAAATTGCTCCAGTATTTCTACTGAGCCATCCGGTACTGCATCAAACAGAACGCGGTTTTCGAGTTGCTCGAGCAAGAGTTGCCGACGTTCGAACTCTTCGGATTGGGTCGAGTCTTTGCGAGAAAACAGTTCGCGCAGTTTTCGAAAGATCATTGCGTTTTTCCGAATCTAATTGTTTTGGTTGCGAATGGTTTGGATAAAATTGCCTGCGTTGAGTTCGCGGGGGCCGATCACTTGCCTAAAGATGCTTCCAGGAACAGCGGCGCCAGGTGTCGCTTTTTCTCCACATCTTGGTATCGGTAAACATTGCACATGCGGAGTTTTTCAGCCGACTAAATCGGATCATCTAAACGGAAAACCGTACTTCTACGTAGCGCCGTTCTGCCGTCATCCATGCGTTGTCAGGTTCCGTAACTCCGAATAGCGACCGCTGGCCTCGGACCGCGCCAATGCCATCGCCGTTGGCCAGGTGATGCGATGGTGATTGTGTCAGCGAAAAGACTGATGGCACTCGAAGTGTTATCAATTCCTGTCGAAGATCGCCTGCTGTTGCTGCGTTGCACTTGCTGTCGTTCGGCGTTGATTGAGACCTGTCGGTCCGAGGCAACTGCGATCGTCTGGCAGTGCCGTTGAGGCTGGTGCATGAATTGTTTAGAGGCCATAGAACCAGGATGGGGGGCTGTTGAGTAGAACAGCTCCAAACGTGTATCGGCCGTGTTCCGAAGCTTCCCGAACCCAGGCCACATAGCCCTCGGAAATAACGGTTTCGTTGGCCCCATCAAGCTTAAGAAGTTCAAACTGTTCGCCGGCTCGACATAAGTTCTGCTCGTCAAGCGAGCAACAAATGCCGGACATGGAATAGTCTTCAACAACGACCGGGTAAAGTTCGTCGCTGGATTGAAATCTCACAGTCGCTGCGTGGCAGACTTCGTAGCGTAGTGACAATCGGATGTCTTCGCCCATTGCCGGAGCGAATTCCGGCGAGAGGTGAGAATCAAGCAGGACGCCCACATGCCATTCGCCTTTGACCTCACGGCACCAGTGAACCACGCCGACCGCAGCCTGCATTTCATCGTTCCATTTGGCCTGAAAAATCAGCGTCAGCGGTGTTCCGGCAGCGATCTTTGAGCCAAAAACGAATTTGCATTCCATAGAAGCGATTTCGAACACTTCGACGTCAGCCGCGTCGGCGCATCCATCAACGACTACTGCAGACACTGTCTTCGGAGCGGGTCGCAGGCTGGAACTGTCGCCGCCGGAATTTTCACGCGGTACTTCTTTTTTGCTGCTCATTTGGCTGTTTTCCCATCAGGTTTGGTCACAGTCGAGTCAGCGTCGCCGTCGCCAACGGCAATAAACCATGACAATTCTGCCCCGGAAACTTTGACGCCGATCGACTGCCCCCCTTCGGCGGTGCCAAGCTGCCAGGCGACGCGACCGGAAATCGGTGTATCGTCCTGTGGAAGACGAATGCGAATCTGCTGACCCACCAGTTGAGGCAAAGGCAGCTTTGTTCCAATACAGACTCCTTCCATTG
>CAYZYB010000565.1:0-4187 GCA_964481505.1 uncultured Planctomycetaceae bacterium
GTATACAACTGTTCTGAGGATGCCACGTTTCAACATGAGCCCCGCGGAAGCTCAAACATTGGCGAACTACTTCGCAGCTGTCGATGGTGCGGCTTTCCCGTATGAGGAACAAGGTCCGACAGATATCGATTTCCTTAAAGAAAAGCAGGATACGCTGACGGAGGCCGGTTTGCTGGCGGCGGATGAACAGTATCTGCATCAAACTTGGAAGTCATTGAACGGTCCGCTGTGTGCCAAGTGCCACTCAGTCGGCGGTCGGAAATTCAAGGCATCCGATCCCAAGAAGGACATTCAGGGACCAAATTTGAATCGTGTGCAGAATCGCCTTCGAGCGGACTGGGTGAAGCTTTGGTTGTACAAGCCCACCTGGATCACGCCATATACTTCGATGCCCGTCAACTTCCCGAAGAACCAGAAGCAGTTCCCTGATCTATTCGGCGGCGAAGCTGGCCATCTAATCGAAGGAACGGCCGCTGGGCTGATGAATTACTCAAGATTGATGGAAGATGTGGGCCCCACAACTTACGACCCCAAAAAAGCAGAGGCAGCAGTACCAGCTGCGAAAAAGTCAGCTGCAAGGGAGGAAACTCCGGACAAAAAGAACGCGAAAGCTGACGACGAGCTAAAAGTCAGCCTTGTGGATCAAAAGGCGGAGAACTAGAGCTATGAAAAGAACCAACGAGAGTTTGATTGGCCGCTTATTGACACTGACGGCGTTCTGTGCCACATCGGCCGTGCTGTCGGGCTGTGCGGAAGAAATCGAGATCGGTGGAGGAGCGTCAGTAGATCCAGACGTGACTTTCCTGCCAGCGGATGGAGGCGTTGACGTTTGCGGCCTCCCACCCGAAGACCCGGACGATCCGCCAGCAGGCGGCAGTGGTCCTGGAACATTCAAGGGACAGCTTGTTCTCACGGGCGGCGCCAAAGCTCTTGCCCCGCTCTTCGTAAAGGGAGCCGAGATTAAAGACAAAGAGGTCTGCGCGGCAGGTGATGTTCCTGACGAACGCCTGATTCTGGGAGCAGATAACGGCGTGCAGAACGGAATCATCTACATGAAGAAAGCTCCCAAAGGCACGCCAAAGATGGAAGTGCCTGCGGAACCATTCTTTTTCGATCAGAAAAACTGCCAGTTCACTCCTCACTGCATGATTGTTCCCGTTGGTGCTACTGTAAAAGTACTCAGTGGAGACCCAATCGCTCACAATACGCACACTAACCCTGCCAAGAATAATGGCGTTTCCAGCGTGGTGCCGGAAAATGACCGCGTTGGCGTGTTGGAGCTGAAGTACACACGGTCAGAAGATCCGTTCAGTGTCACATGTGACTTTCACGCATGGATGAAGGCGTATCACATGCCATTAGATCATCCCTTTGGAGTGGTCACAGACGAAAATGGTTTCTTTGAAATCAAGAACGTTCCAGCGGGAAAACATGACTTTGTCGTGTGGCATGAATCGGCCAAGGGCAGGTATGTCGAACGCAAACTGAAAGTAACAATCACAGAAGGTGAAGTTACGGAAATGAAGATCGAATATCCGGCGGCCAAGCTGGATCTGTAGGTAATTGAACAGAAGCGATGGCACTGCAGTGGCAGAACAGCTTCAGAACGAACACTAAGACAAGCCTCTTGAGAGCTTATTGATGTTGGTGCAGACACAAAGACAATTCGCCATTCTGATGACCGGCTGCGTGGTAGTAGCGCTAGCCGGGCTGTCGGGCTGCGGTCAGTCTGGTTTCGATTCTCATTTTGTGTACAGCGCAAAAACAGAGTCGCTGATGAAGGAAGCTCGCGAAGGCACGGGTGATCTTCCTGGAATCAAAGACCTTGTTGACGAGCAATTCGGCACACCGCAGGAACTGAATGCCTGGACAAAACTGCCCATCGACTTTGGTGGAGTATCCGGCACGATCAGTGCCAACCCTGACGCTTCAATTGCGATCAAAGAACTGAAGATCGATTTCGAAGCCGAAATTCAGACTGACGACTCAGTACCAATGCTGGTTCAGTTTGTGACCGGGGCGGCTGCTCCGGCTGTGGTGCAGGTCGAAAACTGGTCAGCCGAAAACGGTATCGCCAGCCTGACAGCCGCGATGGAAACCGCCCCGGCCGCCGGTGATACTGTGGTTCTCAACGGTGGCGGTCACCTGAAGCAGGGACGTCAGTTGTACATGCGACATTGTTCTCACTGTCACGGTACAAGTGGCGACGGTAACGGCCCAACAGCTGAATACCTTAACCCTCGCCCGCGAGACTATCGGCACGGCGTGTTCAAGTTCACAAGCACGACTGCTCAGGCCAAGGTTGCTCGAACTGACATCCACCGTGTACTTCGGAACGGTATTCCCGGAACGTACATGCCATCGTTTGTCCCTATGCTGGACGAAGAGGAAGTAGACATCGTTGTTGAGTACGTTCGCTTTCTGGCAATGCGCGGCGAATTCGAGCGGAAGCTGGTGAGTGAAGTTTCCAGCGACTATTCCGAAGAAGCAGTCACCAATCGCAAGGCGGATGGTGAAAGTCGTGGCGATATCGTTCAGGAACTCAAAGCGTTCCTGGCGGAGGATCTTTCGGACAGTATGCAGTTGGTGTCTGGCGAACTGGCAGACGCGTGGACGAACGCAGACACAAAAGACGCAGCGATTATTCCCAAAGTCAGTCGTATTCCAAATTCGGAAGAGTCAAGACGAATCGGTCGTGAGTTGTATTTGAGCAGCGCCATCAACTGTGCAGACTGTCACGGCATCAGCGGGAAGGGCAACGGCCCTCAGACTACGATTTTCGAAAAGAATCCAGTCACTCAAAAACTCTATTCAGAACCCGGTTTGCATGATGTCTGGGACAACGTTAACCAACCGCGGAACCTGACACTTGGAATCTACCGCGGTGGCAGACGTCCTATCGACTTGTTCTGTCGAATCCATGCCGGCATCAAGGGGTCTCGAATGCCATCGTTCAAGAATCTCAAGCACGAAGATATCTGGCATATTGTCAATTACGTTCTCAGCATTCCGTTCGAGGTTGAACCCGGCCACGGGCCAACTCCAGCCGCCAAATCCGCAGCTGCTGCCCCCGCGCAGTAGTGGAGTTGTTTTTTCGCTCGTTCGAGTGTTTTGGAGATTAGTACTGTGAAAAAATTCTGGGCGTTGTTTTTCTTCTTCTGGCCTGCCGTCGCCTTTTACTCGTGCGTGATCGCACGAGAACGTGGGTGGTGGTTTCCGACCAGTGATGCAAACCCAACTGGCGCCGCCATGAGTCCGCTTGGCGAACAGATCGATGGTCTGTTTTACCTGATTCTTGGTATCGTCGCGCTGGTGTTCGTGGGGACGCAGTTTGCTCTGGGCTACGTGCTGTGGATGGCGGCAACGAAAGAAGATTCGAAACCTGCTCACTTTAGTCACGGTAGTCACAGTCTGGAATTGATCTGGACCATCGTTCCGGCGTTCGTTCTGGTCTTTATCGCCCTGTATCAGATGAACGTTTGGGCGGAATTTCGCGTTCAGTCATACTATCCGGAAGAAACACTCGAAGACGGACCTCAACTGGAAGTCACCGCTCGCCAATTTGAATGGCGAATGCGATACCCGGAACCTGGGAAAGCTTTGAGTAATCAGGAACAGCCGGGGGATCTATATGCCGTCAACGAAATGCACGTGCAAACTGGTCGACCAGTGAAGTTCAACCTTCGGACAGGCGATGTTCAGCACGCGTTCTTCGCTCCTGAATTGCGAGTGAAACAGGACGCCGTGGCCGGACTCATCATTCCGGTTTGGCTGGAAATCCCCAAGGCCGGAAAGTACGACCTTGTTTGTGCAGAACTGTGCGGCTGGGGACACTACAAAATGCGAGCGACCATCGTTGCCGAACCCAAAGAAAAGGTACAGGAGTACCTGAAGCGATTGCAGACAGAGCAAAATTTCGACGGCGTGGTAGCAGAATCAGAAGATTAGCGAGACCGCTTTCCGGACGTCGATCAGACGTTCGGTGTGGCAGTTGAGAATCTGAAATTTCAGATATCAAATTTCAAATAGTGACGGTGCTCTGTTCTTCAGTAGCACTGTTAAAGACGACTTAACCTGGAAGCAACGATGGCCACAGTTAGCCCGGCAATCGAATCACACAGTGACGACCATGCTCACGGGCATGATGATCATCACGAAAGCAGTTTCTTCTATACATACTTGTGGTC
>CAYZYB010000566.1:0-4185 GCA_964481505.1 uncultured Planctomycetaceae bacterium
CACAACCGCCGTCACCAAACCAGCACCACCTCGCAACGCCGCGGTCGCCGTCAGGCAGATCGATCCACTCATCCCACGCGAACCACCAACCGCGAGAACTCGGCCAAAGGTCCCCTTATGCGAATCCACTGCCCGCGGAGGAATTTTCAGGTCCGCGATCGTAACGAATTCAGTGTTCTGTGATGACATCTTGTGAGAGCTTGTGAAACATAAACGTTGCGGCGAAGCCTTATTCTTGCAGTTAAACAGCAGCTACGCCATTGATGAATGCGAACGCATACTTATCTGGAACGCTGCATCCACGACCATGCCAAAGGAATGTTTTTTCCACGCAACTACACGTTTCGCAACCGCCTGGGCCTCGGGAATGCGATCTCAAAACCAAAAGCGGAAGTTTGCGGATTTAGTTGCATTACGGGGCGTTCTGGGTTGAGTAGTAATTGGTAATTAGGTGTAGTTGTGGGGTCGCTAATTGAATTCGAAAGGCATCGGTTATGCTTAGGCGATTGTGCCGCGTGTTTTTGTTGATTCTCTGTTCTACCGCGTACGGTCAAACCGAACTTGATCAGGCTTACTTTGGGTTGGAATTCAAAGATGGCCGTGATGCTGTTCATATTTCGTGGGTTGATCCAGGAAATCGAACTTTAAAAAACCTAAAACCTAATGATGTTGTGCTGAGTGCGGGAGACGTCGTATTTAGAGATGCGGCAGAACTAACGGTGGCATTAAAACAACGGCCCAGCGACGTTGGAATTCGCTTCGAAGTGCTTGCACTGAAGGACAAAAAGCCACGAAGGGTTCTGGTCAAACCCGAGACATTGCGAGAGGCAGTACCTCGTCGGTTTGAAAAGGATCGAGATCGAGATGCCCGTCACGTGCTCTACGCTCCAAAGTTGAAAGCGACTTCGTTATTCATCGCAGTGGCGGAAGATTTTGAGGGAAACCTGCAGGGACTGAGACTCCGCTTCTACCCCAAATCGTCAAGCATTGTGGAAGCGGGGGCCTTGAAGTTTCACTGGCGTGCTTCTGGAGTTAGATTCAACTATCTGTCCACAGTATTGCCGTGGTCGAAGCAGAATTACACCTACGACGGGTTGACAGAAACCGAATTAGGGAAGCTTGCAACGCTGTCAAACAGCCAACTCTCGCAGGTGCGGCGAAATGTGTTTCTGGAATTTGGCGTCGACCAGACTGAGACAATCGCAGAGATTCTCGAAAAGACGCGCCGACAGTCGTTCTCCGTTTTGGGCGCGGATTACAGCAGGTCGAAAAGTAGTTCCGAAAACGAGCAACGCAACTTTGAGTCAGCGTTGCTGTTCTACCGTATTCTCAAGGAAGCGGCGGCGACAGCGGACGTGCCGCAACAATAATCTCCTGCTGCAAGTCGAGACAAGTACATGGATAATCCATTGTTGTGGGGATTGGTTTTCATCGGAATTCTGGCGATCATTTTCGCGAGATTGAAGCAGTCGCCCAAGCCTTCGAGCAATGGTGACTTTCCGTATCGCCGAAGAGACTATTTATTAACGAAGGCAGAAAAATGCTTCTTCGATGCTCTACGTCCTGCGATTGGTGACTCGCTGCATATTTCAGTGAAACCGCGTCTTGCAGACTTGTTCTTCATTGTGAAAGGCACTGGAAAATATCAGTCCCATTTCAATCGTATCAAGGCCAAGCACGTCGACTTCATACTTTGTCGGCCTCAAGATATGCGGCCGGTTCTTGCAATTGAATTAGATGATCGTTCCCATCAGGCGGCACGTCGAGTCGAACGGGATAACTTTGTCGATGATTTGTTTTCACAGACCGGACTGCCGCTGCTTCGAGTCAAAGCCAGCAACCGTTATAACGTGGCATCGCTGCGTCAGAGTATCGATTCTCACGTGGCCGAATCGTGACAGGTCGGGCTTTCGAAGTAACTCATTTTCGCGAATAGCAAAACCCGGCCTCTTTTCAGAGCCGGGCTTTGAGGTTTTGTTTTCAGGTCGTGCTAAACCGCTGCGCCGCCAAAACGTCGAGCGAATCGGATAGCTCGATGCATGGCGTACCATTTTCGTTTGGCGGCGTTGATTGCAAATCTGCGTTTTCGGGTGCCATCTGGCATGGTTGTGGTCCTGGTGAAGCGTTTTCGGGGTTACTGCCAGAAGCGATACTGACGCCGATTTGTGACACACTTTTTCCTGGAATTCGCGGCGCGGCCAAAATCTCCCGCTGCCCGCCTGAATTCTCACCCCATCTATAACACGAAATCTATTGGCTGAACCCGCAACGGTTCCTCAAAACAGCGTGTGAATTTCGGACGCGGATACGAGCCGGGCGATGCGTTTCCACGACTTCCGCGGCTGCGAAACGTGTGGCAGTCGCTTGACGCTTGACCATTGCGCACCGCTTTATCATTCTCAGCACTCAACTGCCCCCATTCGGAATGAGGTTCAAGACTATGCTTCATCGACTGCTTTTTTCCGTCGTATTGTTCCTGCTGTTCACTCCTCGTACGACAAACGCCGATGATCCGGCACCGTTTCGGCATACCCTGAGTTCCGCCGCGGAGTCTCACAACGATCCGTCGTGGAAGACGTCATCCTCAGAAGTGACGCCTCAGTGTGCCCACAACTGGTCGATCGAAAAACAAACGCTGCACGGTGGAAAACAGGAAGGCGTCGAAACTATCACTATCGACAATGGCGCGATTCAGATTGTTCTCTGCCCAACTCGCGGTATGGGGATTCTGAACGTCACCAAAGGTGATCTGAAATTGAAATGGGACAGCCCCATCCAGGAAGTCGTGAACCCGCAGTATGTGAACCTTGACAGTCGAGGCGGACTTGGCTGGCTGGAAGGTTTCAACGAATTCATGTGCCGCTGCGGATTGGAAAGCAATGGGCATCCGGGCACCGACAAGTTTATCAACAACGTTGGCGACGAAGCAGAAATGGAGCTCACGCTACACGGGAAAATTGCCAACATTCCGGCCAGCAATGTCGAAGTGGTTGTCGACCGTTCTGCACCGTATGCCATTCACATCAAAGGGCAGGTTAACGAGAAACTACTGTTCGGTCCGAAGCTGGAACTTCACACTGAACTGGTGGTTGTGCCAGGAGAATCCGCGTTTCTGCTGATCGATGAAATCAAAAATGTGGGAGCTCAGGAACAGGAGTTTCAAATTCTGTATCACGCCAACTTCGGCAGTCCGCTGCTGGAAGCGGGAGCCAAAGTGGTGGCGCCCGTGAAGAGCGTAAAGCCATTCAACGATCGCGCAGCAGAAGGACTTGATCATTGGAGTGTTTACGAAACTCCGACGGCAGGTTTCGTCGAACAGGTTTACCTGCTGGAACTGAAGGGCGACGACAACAAACACACCACTGTGATGCTTCAGAACAAAGCGGGCGACAAAGCAGCAACCATCAGTTGGTCGCTGGAAGAACTGCCGTATCTGACTGTTTGGAAAAATACCGGAGCACTCAACGATGGCTACGTGACCGGCATCGAGCCGGGCACCAACTACCCCAATAACCGCAGTGTGGAGCGTGCCGCCGGGCGAGTTCCGAAACTTGCTCCGGGTGCCAGTCACAGGATGACGCTGAAGTTTGGGCTGAAAGCCAGCATCCAGGAAGTGAAGGACGCAATCAAGTCGATTGAATCGATTAGCTATGCGGGAGAAGCCATTGACACGCAAACTCTTCCGAAAGGCTTGAAGTGATACGGCATTCTTCCTTCATTAGTCCACGAGGGATTTCCGTTGGACGGCGTGTTACGTGAGTACGCTGGACTCACGAAGCAGCCGTCGCGCTGGCGTATTGGTGTTCTTCACGGTGGCGACCCTGTACTTTGGCTGGGTGATCGCACGGTTCGGAATCAATACGCCTCCGTCAACGTCCGGCGACGAATCCAGTTACGATTCAATCGCCTGGGAACTTAGTCATGGCCGTGGATACGCGATCGATTATGCAGACGCGGAATTTCGCGAACCTTATGATCGTGCAGCGCAACAGAATGCCGAATTGTTCTTTCTTCCTATGGCTACAGTGGGCACTGTTGCTTATCGTCCGCCGTTAATTCCGGTCGCCGTATCGATCGCTAATCGCTTACTCGGACGGCAGCACTATTTTCTGCGCATTCTGAACATCATCGCGATGGCTGCGACAATCGGACTCATCGTGTGGTACCTGTGTTCGACCGTGGGGT
>CAYZYB010000567.1:0-4182 GCA_964481505.1 uncultured Planctomycetaceae bacterium
GGTGTGAATTCGGGCAGATTCAATCGATCAATCACCCCATTCATTTGCATGATTCGGTCAAACATCTGAAACCCAGCGCGTGTTGAATGTGGATCCGCGTCTCCATCTCGAACAGCGTCACGGAATGTGTAGGCGTAGCGCAGGCGATCGTTCTTCGCAGTTTCAGTGGCGGCTTTCAGAATGACTTCGACAGCATCACATGCGTCGACAACCTCCCGATCAAGGAACAAAACGGATAGTGTCCGATCCGGCAATTGCTGCAACACGGCTTCAGCAACCACTTCTTCGCCAGACACCACAGAAACCCGCTCGCCAAAAATTCTCCCATCGTTGCTCGCCAAACCGCGCAGCCAATCGAAGTCGATCTCTTGCAGGGGTTGTCGCACAAGTTTCAGCACGGAATTAACTTCGGACATCGGAAATGAATACGGAGAAGGGCAGGGCACATCGATTGGTCCATAAACCTACTCTAGCCAGAGAATACCCGTTGTATGCCCAAACCGCATTGCCGCGACGGCTGTTGAGTGTACGGCGGTCACTTAGAAAAAAATACTGGCACGATCCCGTAGCCTGGTCGTTGAATGATTGCCGGGAATGAGTTGTACTACAGAACATTCCGATGCGGAGCCGTAAAACTGCTCGGCCAGCCGTAGCCAGAATCGGCGTTCTTTATTCCCCATATCTCACCGGAGCCCACCTTGATGAGTAGTTCACGACGTTCCTTTCTGAAGAAATCATCGGCCGGCGTTGCAGCCGCTTCCGTTCCACTGTTTTGGCGCAAACGCGGTCACGCAGCACAGTCTGCCAACGATCGCAAGACGGTCGCATCCGTGGGAGTCGGCGGCAGCCGCGGACGCTATAGTCGAGGTGGATCGGTTGCACGGCAGGCCTCGAAACTGGGGCAAACAATTGCTGTCTGCGATGTCGATTCGTTACACAATGACGAATTCAACAGCGACTTCAAGAACGAACTACACACCTACACCGACTACCGGGAGATGCTCGAGAAGGACTCACCGGACGTCGTCACGATCGGCACGCCGGATCACTGGCACGTACCGATCGCCATCGCTGCCTTGAAGTCTGGTGCCGACGTGTATTGTGAAAAACCGCTGACACTGACCATTGACGAAGGAATTCAAATCTGCAAAGTCGTGAAAGAAACCGGCAAGGTCTTTCAGGTGGGCACACAGCAGCGATCTGAAAACAGTCGCATGTTTCTAAAAGCCGTGGCGATGGTTCACGAAGGCGTCATCGGCGACAACGTGACAGCTCACGTCGCCATCGGTGGAGCGCCAAAAGGTGGCCCATTCGAAATCACGAAAGCTCCCGATAACCTCGACTGGGACATGTGGCTCGGTCCCGCTCAGGAAGCTGGCTACTGCGAAGACCGTCGGCGCATGTTCCGCTGGTTCCTCGAATATTCCGGTGGAAAAATGACCGACTGGGGCGCTCACCACATCGACATCGCGACCTGGGCACTCGGCAAACACAAAACAGGACCGGTGAAAGTCAGCGGAACCGGCCAGCTTCCACCGTCTGTGCCGGAGAACTTCGATTTCTCGAAATACTTCGCCGGTGAAGCGAGCTTGCCGAATTGCTTTAATGCCGCCATGAACTTCAAACTGGAACTGGAATACAAAGATGGCCTGAAGATGACGGTTCAGGACAAGTACAGGTCCGCCGACGGCAAGACTGAGTTCCCGAACGGTATTCTGTTTGAAGGTTCGAAAGGTCGTTTCTTTGTAAACCGCGGCAAATTGACAGGTGCTCCCATCGAAAGCCTGTCGGAAGCCGATCAAAAACGCATCGACGACAAAGTTGTCGAAATCTACGGCGGCGAACCGACCGGCCATATGCAGAACTTCTTTAACTGCATCGACAGTCGCAAAGATCCGGTTTCCGACGTGTATTCGCACCATCGCACTATGACATCCGCTCACCTCTGTAACATCGCGCTGATGCTGGGACGTGACCTGAAGTGGGACCCGGTTGCCGAAGACTTTATCGGCGACGAACAGGCAACCGCACTCAAGACGCGTGCTCAACGGCCTGGTTACACATCCTGATCACGCCTTGATCATAACCGGCAACCGAAAGCCTCGACCAGCCCTTGGCAGTCGAGGTTTTTTTGTGTCCTGCGCAGAGCGTAACAGATGCCAACAGGCACTTTCCTCTGTTTCAAACCTGAGACAAACAGCTGTCTTATAACTCCGCAGGAGGCCATCCCGCGACCAAGTCGGCGCAACCAGTAAACTCAAGTCCGCAAAGTTTACCAGCCTTTCGCGACGGGCGCTGGCAGCGAGAAAACGAAGCTCCGAAACACTCAGCACTGGAAATTATTCCCCGAAGCTGATCCACAGGTGGTAGCTTTGTGTGTTGGCGATGCGAACAAAACTTCTTCGCAAAACAACTTGCTCGCTGAGCCAACAATCGATTCGAATGGTTTAACAGATCTTCTGGATTAAAGCTCCGGAAGTCTGCAAAACGACAGCCGTTCGAGACGTTTCCTTCCCCATCGGAATTGGGTCGACAAACGAACTGCCGACTTTTTTCCGCACAGATTAGTTCGAGTCGAATGGTGGCCATGTTACTTCGGGAACTTACTTCTTTGACCCATGTAATGATTCGATTCACCTTTATGACAGCGTTGTTCGCGACGACCAATTTCGTCGCGACTGCGGGATGCAACTGTCAGAACAACGGCGTCACACCGTATGTGACAGCAGAACCGAGCGTTCTAATCATGGCCAATGCCGGGATGCTCTACGGAACAGGAATGCCGGAATCGGCAGTACACGCACCGCATCCGTATCAAGCGGACGGCAGGCGGTATCCGATTCGGCCAGGTTCAGGAAGAACACAATTCGGGGAACCAATGTTGCACGACCGCAGCCTGGTTCCACTTGTACCGGGAACGGTTGGACAAACGTACTCTCGAACGTCTCACCCGATTCCTGCGGATAAACATCCTCGCATCGCCATGGTTGCCGTGAGAGATCACGGCCGAGTTGCAAACATGTCGGTGCATGGGATGAGTGGTTTTCGTATGAGCAACGGGATTTGGTTGTTCGAGACGGATCTCCCTTTGATTCCGGGTAAGGAGAGTATTGTCCGAGTGGAAGCTCGCCGCGATACTCACGACATTCAGCCTCACGACTTCAAATTCGTGAGACTCCTGCCGGGCCGACTTGTGTATCTGGACTTTTAATTTCATTCCTTTGGTGGAGCAGTCTGATGAGCTGGCATTGACGCGTTTTTCACAACGCCCCAACACGAACTGAAGACAACCTTGAGTTGCATCAAAGGCTGATGCAGCAACCTCAATGAACCGGAAAGAGCAGAATGAACTGGCCCTGACGATCGTACGATCAACCTGTTCTGCGATGAAGAACGCAACCCCAACACATGCCCGATCATGTGAAACCTCTCGTCGCCTGTCGAATGGCGTCTCGACAAATTGTGATCGGATGAGTGCCCACTCGGGTTGTCGAAAAATCAACAACTGCTCAATTCGAAAGAATGTGATGAACTGGCCTTAGCGAAATTTGATGAGTGCGTGGTGACGCGTCGGTCTTGTTGACCGGCTGAGAGAATGGTCAGGGTACTCCAGTCTGACCATGTGATGAGAAGGCGACGGTTCCTGAGTTCAGGGATCGTCGCCTTTTTCGTTGGAACGGCGATCTTCTGTGAGGCCCCGGTTAGGCGCGGCCCGACTCCTCCAACGTGGCTTCAGCGGCTGACTCAGCAAAGTGACGGTTGTCCGCCACCCAGTCTTCGTGAGTGTAAATGATTGTCGACGTGTCCGTTTCCTGCACTTCGATACAGGCCAACTGAAATCCCATCTCAGTGATTTCAGAAAACAGAATCCACGCAAGGTTCTCAACACTCGTCGGCCCGTCAAAGATCTTGAGACGAAAGTGTTCCCCCGTACGTGCCGTGTGGTCCTTAAGCGTTTCGTACAACGGATCTGCTTTGTTGATCAGCATGCCATGATCAAAGTTATGCTTGAGATATGGTTCGATCTTGCTGTCAAAATCCCCAAACAGCGTACTGATCGCCCCGTCTCGTTCGACTTCGAAATGAATCCGCAGCCCATACCGGTGACCGTGAATATTACTACATTTATCCTGCAGCGTCTCATTGCGGTGAGCCGCGTAGAATTTGTATTCCTTCTTGATG
>CAYZYB010000568.1:0-4178 GCA_964481505.1 uncultured Planctomycetaceae bacterium
ACTTTAGTCTGATCCGTTGTCTGTTGTACAAAGGCTGGCAGGACGTTGACGACGGTGTCGTCGACAGCGTCGAACTGACAGATCGATTGAGCGAGTATCAGCGGGATTTTCTGAGTCGGCCGCCGGAAGATACCAGTACGACACTTTCCAGCAGCGAAATCATCGAGAGTGAACGTCGGCGAATGCCCATCACTGCTGAAGAAAGTCACCTCGATTGCGATTGCCCCATCTGTCAGGCATCAGCCGACGGCGAACTGGGGGCCGCACCGATGTTTATGGTTTTTGATGGACATCATCTGGAACTGGAAGACGAATTCGCATTCTCCATGATCCTGAAACGCGAAGACTGGGAGATAAACCAGGAAAAGGACCGCCTGATGATGGCGGACTTCGAACGCAAAGAAGCCGAACGAAAGGCGCTCGGTGAAGAACGCGAGTCGGTGTGGCAATCCAGCTTTGTCGACTGGGAGAACATGACGGCCAACGGCCCGAAGCCGATTTCGCCTCAAATGGCGCTCGGTTTCCCATTGGCCGAAATGATCACGTTGCTGAAAAACCAGGGGGCTGACCAGACTCACATCGATTCCCTGAATCTGGCATTCACCGCCTTTCGCAGTGCCAGTGATCAGGTCACCGCGGAATCTGCGGCGGAGGAATTTCGAACGTGTCTGGAAAATGCGGCTGCGGAATTTCCGGAACTCATTCCGCAGAGTGCCGACCTGCAAAGCCGGATGGATGAAGTACTGCGCATGTTGCAGCAACAGACCGCGGCAGCCGCTTTAAAGAGCGGCGGGGAGGATCTTGAACCGGCACTGCTGACCACTCCTCCGATTCTGAACGTGGTGGTGTTCAAGTCGCCCGGCCCGCCCGACGAAACGATTGACAAGAGTTCCTCAAATCACACGAAAGCAGTATCCGAACGACCGCTTGGAGGAGGGCTTGGATACCTGACACTGGAACCGGACGATTTCGATCGCGTGTTCGAAGGAATCGGTGCTGGTGATTCTGTCGGAACTTCAGCCGCCGTGCTTCATTTCCTTGGCCCGAACGCCGCAGACTTGATCCAAAAGCCTCACGACCTGGATTATTGCTGGACGGTTACCGACAAGACGGATTACGGTCGAGTGCTGTTGCTGCAGGTCGTCATGCGTCCGCATTTGCTCGATTAGAATCCGGTGCACGGGTTTCCAGACGCGATCAATCTGCGTTCGGGCCATAATTCAAACCGCCGCTGGCGGAGTACGCCTTCAGGACCTGTCGAGCGCGTTCGCGTTCGATGTCTGTTACGACTTCTACGGGGGGCTGAGGCATTCGGTTGGCCAGTCGATCCTGCCATTGATCCGGCAGCGGGCCTTCACGGAAACTCGTGAGTTCTTCGACGTCACTAGCGCGGGCTCCGATGACTAATCGAGTGAGTCCGGACCACCAGACCATTCCAAAGCACTGCACGCAGGGCTGGCCTGACGCGAAGAGTTCGTAGCTGCCGGATTCGATCGTTGTGAGATCATGCGTTTGCAGCTGCTGCTGAGCCAAAGCGATGGCAACGGCTTCTGCGTGAGCCAGGCTGCAGTGCGCGGGGACGACGCGATTCACGCCGATCGCAATGAGTTCGTTAGTGTTTCGTTCGAAGACGGCTGCCGAAAACGGTCCGCCGGTTTCATTGCGTACGTTCCATTCTGCAAGGCCAATGACGTACTGCATTTTTGCAACATCATCGGACAGCTCCGTTTCCGGGAGCCGGCCTTCCCAGCCTTTGGGCAGGTCGATGGAGAATCGGTGTTCCAGCTGTTTCATTGAGGCCGCCCTGCTCCTGGTCGTCCGGCCGCTGGTCGACGTGGAGGCGCCGGACAGCAATCCGTTGGGCAAACGTCATGGTTGGCTCCGAATTGTCCGACGCACTGTTGTTCACAGCCGGTGATTCGTTCCTGAATCAGCTTGCGAATCATTGAAACGAATAGCGGATGCGTTCCGGGAGTGGTTGCTCGAGCCATACTCATGCCGATTTCATCGCAGACCGTTTTCGCTTCGTCGTCGAGATCGTAGAGCACTTCCATATGGTCGGACAGGAAGCCGATTGGCGAGACGACCACCTTTCGTACACCATCGTAATGCAGCTGCTTCAAATGATCACAGATATCGGGCTCCAGCCATGGATCCTGCGGGCGACCGCTGCGACTTTGGTAGACCAGCTTCCATCGTTTTTTAGGAATGTTGAGCTGTTCAGCAACTAAGCGGCAGCTTTCTGTGAGTTGTTGTTCGTAGTCCGACGTATTCGCCATTGAATCCGGGATGCTGTGAGCGGTAAACGCAACATGCACGTCGGACGAGTCGCTGCCGAGTTCCGAGATAGCGGCTCCCACATTTTCGGCATTCACGCTGATGAAGTCCGGATGATTGTAGAACACACGAATCTTGTGAACCTCGATATCGTTTGCGTCGACGGCGTCCTGAGCGGCGTAAATGTTTTCGCGATACTGCCGGCAGCCTGAGTAACAGCTGAAGGTTGACGTCACAAAGGTAAGAATCTTTTTCGCGCCGGAATCCTTGATTTCCTTCATCGTGTCCGGAAGCAGCGGGGTCCAGTTACGATTGCCCCAGTAAACGGGAATGTTGATGTCGTGAGCCAGCAGTTCGGGTTTCAGTGCATCAATGAGATCTCGACACTGCTGATTTATAGGACTCACACCGCCAAAGTGGTTGTAGTGTTCAGCGACTTCCAGCAGTCGTTCTCGAGGGACGTTTCTTCCGCGAAGTACGTTTTCCAGAAAGGGGATGACGTCGTCCGGACCTTCAGGTCCGCCAAAAGAAAGAAACAAAATGGCATCGTAGGGTTGTTGGGACATCGGGTTGAATAATGCAAAGTGAAATGACTGTGAGTACGTGTTTTACCGCCTGGCTTTCTCCGCGACAACTGCCGATACCGCGTTACGCGACCTGTGTTGGCCGCATTTGGAACACAAAAGCCCTGCTATTAAAGACATCCAGCTGAAAAAGTCACGTTCACTTTCAGGGACGCAGGTAGGAATTCTTCTGTCGGCGATCTAAACTGCCGACAACAGGGGAGTCGCATGTGTGAGATGAAATCAGCGACGCCCCTTTAATAATGCGAATGAAGAATTCAAAGGAAAACCATGACAGCTCCCGTTGCCGTAATTCTTGCCGCCGGTAAAAGCACACGCATGAAGTCCGAAACACCGAAGGTGCTGCATCCGGTGTGCGGGCGAATGATGATCGATTACGTTCTCGACGCAGCTCGCGCGGCTGGTGTTGAGAAAATCGTCGTCATCGTGGGGCACAAGGCGGAAATGGTAAAGGCGGCTTTGTCGCATCACAGCGATGTTTCGTTCGCAGAACAGGTCGAACAAAACGGCACCGGACATGCCGTGATGATGGCCGAATCGGCACTCGAAGGCCACGACGGATCTGTGCTGATTCTTGCCGGCGACACCCCACTGCTTCAGGGCAGTTCACTGAAGGCGCTGCTCGATGATCAGGCCGATCAAAACGCAGCGTGTGTGATCGGAACAGCCGACACCGCGAACAACGAAGGTCTCGGACGAGTTGTCCGGAATGCGGACGGTGACTTCGAATGCATTGTGGAGCACAAAGACGCCACTGACGAACAACGCAGGATCACTGAAATCAACACCGGTTGCTATGCGTTCAATGGTCCACTGCTGTTGAGTTCTCTCCGACAGCTGAAGCCCAACAACGTCCAGGCAGAATACTACCTGACAGATTGCCCACGTATCCTGATGGACGAAGGGCATAAGGTTGCTGCAAGCTGTAGTCTGACGATTCAGGAAGCAATCGGCGTCAACAATCGCCTGCAACTGGTGGAAGTGCGAGCTCACATCCAGAACGAAATTCAGACGGAACTAATGCTGAGCGGTGTGACGATTGTTGATCCAATGCAGACGAGCATCGATGCGGGTGTAACGATTGGAAACGACAGCGTCATCAAGCCCGGAACGGTCATCGAAGGTGAAGTTGCCATCGGGGCAAACTGTGTGATCGGGCCTAACGTTCATGTGGTCGGACCGCAGACGATTGCAGACGGTAGTGTCGTGAGTTCATGAGTGTGCAGATGTTCGCGAGCGGCGAAGCACAAGAGGTGAGCAACTTAGATGCGCAACCCGTATTCTCCACCGGAAGACGACACGGAACTCGTCAGTTCT
>CAYZYB010000569.1:0-4175 GCA_964481505.1 uncultured Planctomycetaceae bacterium
CAAAACAACCGAGCACTGCATCGACTCTACACCAACGGCGTCAAAGTCGAATACAATTCCACTACAGACTGGGACGATGGCAAGGAAACAATCTACGCTCAGATCATCGACTTCCAGAACCCGGACAATAACGACTTGCTGGTCGTCAACCAGTTCAGCGTGGCGGGAATCAAGCAGGCCCGCAGGCCCAACGTGGTGGTCTTCGTCCATGGTTTGCCGCTGGCGGTCGTCGAGCTGAAAAAACCGGCGGATGAATCGGCCGATGTGTGGAAGGCTTAACGCCCGCTGCTCGTCATAGCGTCCTTACTCAAATCACCTGGCCCGAACACGATGCACCAACCAACATGGCAATGGCGAAGTTTCAACGAGTTGTCTTTGCAGGAGCTCCACCAGGTTTTGCGGCTGCGGCAACAGGTCTTCGTTGTCGAACAACAATGCCCTTACGAAGACATTGACGGATGGGACGACAAAGCCACACATCTGCTGTCCATCGGAGCAAGTGATCGGCTCATCGCAACCTGCCGCGTGTTTGCGCCAGGTATCCGTTTTGGCGAAGCCAATATCAGTCGTATCCTGAGCTCTGCGGACGCACGCGGTCAGGGGCTGGGGCATGAACTTGTGCGACGCGGAAAGGCCTTCTGTGCGGAGAAGTTCCCGAAGTCGGCCATTCGAATCGCCGGGCAGGCTCACCTGCAGCAATTCTACGGCAGCCACGGTTTCGTAACGGAAGGCGACGAATATCCTGTCGACGGAATTCCGCATGTTGACATGTTTTTTCGCCCCAGAGCGTAGGAATATTCGTGTTCCGGTTTCTTCGACAGGAAGTCACGATAGGGAACCTCTGAGTGTGCCAACGAAAAACGGCTTGCCGTGGGGCAAGCCGTTTTGACTTTTGCGTCGCATCGAAATCGATCGACTTCGGTTTAGTTCAGTGTGCCTTCGCCGGCTTTCCAGTTGCATGGGCACAGTTTGTCTGTTTGCAGTGCGTCCAGAACTCGCAGGAGTTCGTCGACACTACGACCAACGCTCAGATCATGAACGGACGAGTATCGCAGCTGGCCGTGCGGATCGATCAGATAGATGCCGCGGTAAGCGATTCCCTTTTCGTCGTCCAGAACGTCGAAGGCGGTTGACAGTTCGTGATTGACGTCGCCAATCATCAGATATTTCATGTCGCCCAGATCTTCGTGAGCGGCGCACCAGCCTTTGTGTGAGTAAACGCTGTCTGTGCTGGCTGTCAGCAGAACTGTTTCACGATCTTCGAATTCACCGAGCGCTTTGTTGAAGGCGACAATTTCTGTCGGACAGACAAAGGTGAAGTCCAGCGGATAGAAAAACAGGCAGACCCACTTGCCTTTGTAGTCGGACAGTTTGATGTCCTGAAACTCGTCGTCGCTGCCGTCTTTAGTGCGGTCGTATGCTTTTAGGGCAAGATCCAAACCGGGGGCGTCGTGGCCAACTTTGATACTCATCGTAGTCTCTTGAGAAAAGAACCATGCAGACAAAACGACCGTTCCACTGAACGAGGCTCAACCGTTTTATGAAGGAGAGCGACGGCGTTTGATCCAGAAGTCCGTTCCGGCGCCGTTCGCCACATCCGTATTCGCGAGTATAGGACCACAACGTTGCACTTCAAGCGATGACGCAACCGTTCTATGAAACAGAAATGACATCCTTGCCGACCCATGGTCGCAACACTTCCGGGACCACCACACTGCCGTCTGCCTGTTGATTGTTTTCAATCACGGCAATCATCGCTCGCGCGCAGGAAATGGCCGTTCCGTTCAACGTGTGGACAAACTGCGTCCCTTTTTTCTCCGCAGAACGGCATCGAATTCCCAGTCGGCGTGCCTGGTAATCTGTACAGTTCGAAGCGGACGTAACCTCTCCGTAATCTCCACGGCCAGGCATCCAGGCTTCCAGGTCAAACTTGCGATAGGCCGGTCCACCAAGGTCGCCGGTGGCGGTATCGATCAATCGATAGGGCACTCCCAGCGCCTGAAAAATCTCTTCTTCGATTCGAACGATATCCATGTGAAGTGCATTGGACTGTTCGATATCCGGGCCCGTAAACCCGAACATTTCCACTTTCGTAAACTGATGCACACGGTAGATTCCTCGCGTCTTTCGTCCGTGAGCTCCCGCTTCTGTGCGGAAACAATGCGACAACCCGGCCACCTTGATGGGCAGTTCGCTGATGTCGACTGTCTGGTCTTTCATCGCTCCACCGAGCGTGATTTCGGCCGTGGCGACAAGGCTCAAATCTGAGTCGTTGACAGAATAAATCTGCGTTTCGTCGCCGCGCGGATTAAAGCCGATGCCTTCCAATACAGAATCACGTGCCAGGTCCGGTGTCGTGTACAGCGTGAAACCTTCGCTGCGCACTTTTTGAAGTGCAAATTGAATCAACGCCATCTCAAGCATGACCGCGTCGTTCTTGAGGTAATAAAAACCGTGTCCGGCAACGCGGCTTCCGGCTTCGAAGTCGATGAGGTCCAGTTTTGCCGCGATGTCAACGTGATCGAGCGGTTCGAAATCGAAGGCTGGCTTTTCACCAACGATTCGGATTTCGCTGGCGTCTTCCTCACCACCAATCGGCGCATCCGGGTGCGTCATGTTGGGGATCAGCGCCTGCTGTTCTCGCAGTTTTGCTTCGATGTCTTTTTGTTTGGCTTCTGTTTCGGAGATTTCTTCGCGAAGTTTCTTGCCGAGTGCAATGAGTGCCGGACGTTCGTCGTCAGACGCCTTCGGGATCTTTGATGAAGCTTCCTTCTGCTGGCGGCGCTGTTCGTCGCCGGCGACGATCAGCTTGTTGCGATCTTCGCGATGTTGTAACACGGCATCAACATCGACGGCCACGCCACGGGCTTCGCAATTTTTTTTGACCTCATCACTGTGGTCGCAGATGAACTGCAGATCCAACATGGTTGTACTCTCTAACTACGCTTATGGAATGGAACTGTTGTGCTTGAGTGAACCGCCGGGGCGACGGCCGAGTGATTTCCATTGGCCGATCGAAGGGGCTGAAGCGGCGACTTCAGTCGACTGGATTCAGGTTTCAGGATTTTACGTCCGCCAGTTTTTGCCAAAGATGTGTGCTGGCCAAAATCCCGTTGTGAAAATCCTTCACATAGAAATGTTCGTCAGGGCTGTGAAGGTTATCCGTGTTTCGGCCCCATCCCAACAGCAATGTATCGATTCCCAAAATCTGCTGAAAGCTGGAAACAACCGGGATCGAACCACCTTCGCGAATGAATACGGGCGACTGTCCAAACGCGGCGGCGACAGCTTCACTGGCAGCTGTGATCCAGGGACTGGTAGGATCGAAGGCGAACGCTTCGCAGCCATGATAGTTGAGAAATTCAAAGTTGATTCCGGTGGGACACCGTTCTTTGAGAAAGGTTTCCAGCGCCGCCATGATTTTTTCCGGGTTCTGGCCAGGAACGAGTCGGCAGGTGATTTTCGCGGTCGCTTTGGAGGGCACGATTGTCTTTGGACCTTCGCCCGTATAGCCGCCGAAGATTCCATTGATGTCGCACGTCGGCCGCGCTCAGCGGCGTTCGAGTGTGGAAAAGCCCTCTTCTCCGAATAGAGCGCCGCTCCCGATTTCGGCGAGGAAACCTTCTTCAGAAAACGGCAGATCGGCGAACTGTGCTTTCTCCAGCGCCGTTAGTTCTTCAACATCATCGTAGAAGCCAGGGATCTGCACGCGACCATCATCACCAACCAGAGCTCCGCAGAGTTTGGCGATTGCATTTGCCGGATTGGCAATGCTGCCACCGTAGATTCCGCTGTGAAGATCCTTGCAGGGGCCGGTCAGTCGAACTTCGGCGGCAATGATGCCTCGCAGGCCATACGTGATCGCCGGTATGCCATCGCCGTACTGGCTGGTGTCGCTGATCACGGCAACATCAGCCTTCAGTCGGTCGCGGTTTTCCTGCAGGAATTTGTCGAGGTTGTCGCTGCCGACTTCTTCTTCGCCTTCGATCAGGAACTTCACGTTGACGGGCAGCTTGCCGGTAGATGCTGTCCACGCCTGGATGGACTTCAAGTGCGTGAAGAGCTGGCCTTTGTCGTCGGTGGCTCCACGAGCAAAGATCTTTCCGTCGCGAACCTGTGGTTCGAATGGTGGCGTGGTCCACAGGTCGAGCGGATCCGGTGGCTGCACGTCGTAG
>CAYZYB010000570.1:0-4173 GCA_964481505.1 uncultured Planctomycetaceae bacterium
CACAATACGCAATTCCGGTAGATCACAATGAAGCGACGAACCTGCTTAACAATAGCGATAACTGTGTTCCTCGCAGCAACTTCTGTTGGCCGCAATGCAAAAGCTTCATCGCCAGAAGATGTGGTCGACAACTTTTCGTTGCGAGACTATCGCGGCAAGCAACATCAACTCGGCGATTACGCTGAAGCAAAGGTGGTTGTCCTGGCGTTTCTGGGCACGGAGTGTCCGTTGGTGAAGTTGTACGGCCCTCGGCTACAACAGCTGTCGGACAAGTACAAAACCAAAGGCGTCACCTTTCTGGGCATTAACGCCAATCGGCAGGATTCGATTTCCAACATAGCAGCGTACGCGCGGCGACACGACGTGAGATTCCCGATACTCAAAGATGTTGGCAACGTGATCGCAGACGATGTCCACGCAGAACGCACTCCGAGTGTGGTCGTGCTGAACGCGGATCGCGAGGTCGTCTATTCCGGACGTATCGACGATCAGTATGGCGTCGGCTACTCTCGCGAAAAACCAATGAAGACTTACCTGGCAGATGCGATCGAAGCCACGCTGAACGGAACATCGGTTGCCGTGAAGTCTGTACCCGCGGAAGGCTGTTTTATTGGCCGCGTTCGTAACGTAGACCCCAACGCAACGGTAACCTACGGAAGCCACGTTGCAAAAATTCTGACACGTCACTGCGTCGAGTGTCACCGCGAAGGTGAAATCGCTCCGTTTGCACTGACGAACTACGAAGAAGTTGCTGGTTGGGCGGACATGATTCGCGAAGTCGTCCGCGATCAACGCATGCCGCCATGGCATGCCAATCCTGCTCACGGAAAATTCGCAAACGCTCGTGGCCTCAGTGCTGATGAAAAAGAATTCATCAATCAATGGGTGATTGCCGGCGCGCCAGCGGGTGACCTTTCTGACTTGCCTGTATTGCCGCCGAAAACATCAGGATGGCAGCTGAATTCCGAACCTGACTTAATTGTCAGCATGAAAGAAACATTTCGTGTTCCGGCGGAGGGTGTGGTGAAGTACCAGTATTTCGAAGTCGATCCGGGATTCACAGAAGACAAATGGGTTCGAGCAGCGGAAGTCATCCCCGGCAACCGGGAAGTCGTGCATCATGTTCTCGTGTTCGCCCGCAGCAAAGAACGCCGACGAGAGATGGCGGCAGGCGGCGGCTCATTTCTAACGGCCTATGTTCCAGGACTCCGAGCTGTGGAACTGCCAAAAGGAATGGCAAAGCTGGTGCCTGCCGGATCGAAGTTCGTTTTTCAAATGCACTACACGCCTATTGGTGTCGAGCGAACGGATCGCAGTTCGGTTGGACTGTATTTTGCGGATGAAGAGAATGTCGATGAAGTCGTGATGACGCAGGAAACGCTGACTCATGAATTCGCGATTCCACCACGTGACAACAACTACAAGGTTGAAGCGACCTCTAAGGCAGCACCGGTTGCCCTAAAACTGCTGTCACTAAATCCTCACATGCATCTGCGAGGCAAGTCGTTTCGATACGACGCGATTCTGCCAGGCAAACGCCCTCAGACGTTGCTGGACGTCCCGGCCTACGATTTCAATTGGCAGACTGGCTATCGACTTGAGCAACCAATTACACTTCCTGTCGGTGCTCGGATGCACTGCGTTGCTCACTTTGACAATTCCGAAAACAACCTCAACAACCCGGATCCCGATGCCACAGTTCGATGGGGCGATCAGACCTGGGACGAAATGATGATTGGCTACTTCGAAGTTGCGATGCCACGAAAACGAGGGGCAGGAGAAACACCGGAAGTGTTGGCTGTCATGCAGCAGTTGGACAAAAACCGCGACGGCATTCTTCAACGCAGTGAAGTGCCCAAAAAGCATCTGCAGGTCTTCAAAAAGCTGGACGTCAATCAGGATGACAACGTCACGTTAAAGGAACTTCGCCGCCTAACCTCGTTGAAATAGCCGCGACCGACGCACCTCCCAATGCCGTAAACCTATTCCTTAAAACAACTTACACACCCAGTAAATTCTCCGCCGGCGCGAAAACGCGATTGACACAAAACGGGAAACGCAGCTACAAACCTGTGGTCTCAGCGGGACAGATGCCTGTTGCTGACTTTACGGCGATTCTGCCTTGTTCGATGGAGCGAACACCGATGCGATTACTCGTCACGATAACTCTTGCCTGCACACTTGTCGGTTGCGGATCAAAATCCAGCACCACCGAATTGACTCAGGCAGAATCAACTCCCAACGCTGGCGGCAACGCAACCGGTACAAATGCAAAACCAACCGGTGGCCCAACCGGCGCCGCTGGTGCGACGAACACAGCGGTCCAGGCAGACGTCGAAAAGCTTGTTCAGAAAGCTAAGGCGGCAGTGGCGGCTCGCAAGACACGGATTGCGATTGAAGCGTTGAGCCAGGCGATAGGATTCGATGCGAGCAGTTCGCAATTGTTTCAGATGCGCGCGGACGTCTACAACCTCATGGGCGAATTCGCCAATGCCCGCGCCGATTTTTCATTGGCTGTGCAGCTCGATCCAAAAAACGCAAAACTCTACAACGCGCGGGGTTATTTTTTGATGACGCGAGGTGTGACGGCCGAAGCTTTGGTCGATTTTAACCGAGCGGTAGAACTCGATCCGAAGTTCCCCGTTGCCTGGAACAACCGCGGACTCATCAAGCTGGCCGACAAAGACTACGAAGCTGCTATCGTGGATTTCAGCAAGGCGGTCGCTCTGGATGAAAAATACGTCGACGCCCTCAACAACCGAGGGTTTGCTCGAATGAAGCACGGCATGCTGCCGGAAGCGCTTGTTGACCTGAAAAAAACGGTCAAGCTGAAACCAGACTACACAACGGCTTGGAACAATTGCGGACTGACGTTCATGCAGCAGGAGAACTACGAAGGGGCTGTTGCTGCCTTCACAGAAGCTGTCAAACTGGCTCCGCTGGACATTCGCTGGCGCAATCATCGTCGAGCCGCATTGCTTAAACTGGAAAAATTCGACGAAGCTCGCGCGGACGCTCAGGAGATTCAGTGGATTAACGGACTGACACAGCTGACGCAGCAAACGTCACAAAAACCGAACGATCCACGCGTCTGGCTGGCTCGAGCCGAACATCTTGAAAAGGCCGGTCAGGTTGCCGCAGCGGCAAGTGACTACAGCACCGCGCTGGCCCTTCAGCCGGGCAGCAAGCGAGCACTTTTGGGCCGTGCTGCCGCCCTGCATAAACTGGGACAGCACGAAAAAGCGATTGCAGATTGCGAGGCTGTTATCGGAGCTGCGAGTTCCGGTGATCCGTCTCCAATGGCTTACTCAGTACGCGGAGACGCGTGGCTGGCGCTAGGCGAACTGGACGAAGCCATTGCCGATTTGGAACGATCCCAGCGCATGGACGACGTTCTGGTAAGTGCCTACGAAAAACGTGCGGCTCAGCGTGACGCCGCCGGGAAAAAATCAGAAGCCAAAGACGATCGAGCAAAAGCCAGGCATCTGCAACAAGCGCTGGCAGGGAAGCTCCCGCAGCGAACGGCCCAGGAACAGATTCCATTCCCGACAAACTGATCGCGGCTGCCAGGCTGGCCTGATATCTGTCGCTGTGCTACTGCCTGCTCTTCTTATTCTTCTTCTTTTTTGGCATGTGGTTCGGCCAGCGAAAGTCGATGGGTTCTGCGGCGGGCATCGTGAGTTCCTTTTCGGACGGAAGGAAGATGTGTTCCATCGTCTTCTTGGCGTCAAGGTTTTCGTTAAGCTGAGCTTCCGTCACGGCGTCCGACTTCACGCCACCTTCAGGGACTTTCATTCCGGCCGTCCAGACGATTGCGTTTAACGCCACACGACGAAAATTGTCGATCGCCCAGTTTCGATGCCAGTGTCCACCAGTGAATCCCACGCCACGGCCACCGTCTTTTCTCTCAACCGCCCACATCAGAGTCTGCCTGCTGCCCAAGGCCTTTTCGCCAGCCGGTGTCCAGTGGACATAGCGATTGATCTTCTCACGCGTTGGTGTTGATGTCAGTACATCAGCGGCTGTTTGGGGATCGGCAAACCGCATGTTGTAGTACCATTCGTCGTTTGCCGGAAAACCAGACACGCCTTTTGCAATCGGATGATCCGACTTTGGATCCAATAGTGCTGTCCAGTGAGGGTTGCAGGAGAAGCCAGCATCGTAGTGCCCACC
>CAYZYB010000571.1:0-4167 GCA_964481505.1 uncultured Planctomycetaceae bacterium
CTGTGGGTGCTCATCCCGATGATGTTGAAATCGCGGTCGGCGGCACTTTGGCCAGAATGGTGCAGCAGGGGCTTCGTGTCGGGATTGTAGACCTGACCGACGGTGAACCGACACCTTTGAGCCCTGGTCCCGAAATTCGCCTGGAAGAAGCTCGGGTGGCGGCCGAAATACTGGGGGTTCACGTTCGCGAAACGCTGACTCTGCCCAACCGTCGATTGTTTGATGGATTCGACGAACGCGTGGCTTTGGCCAAGGTTTTCCGGAGGTATCGGCCCAGGTTAGTCATGGGCATTGCTGATAAAACTCCGATGGCGTCACCGGATCATTGGCAGGCTATGCAGATTACGGATGCTGCGATCTTCTATTCACGGCTGACAAAATGGCCCGATGTGTTTGAAAACCTGCCCGTACATCGTATTCAGAAGCAAATTTGGTATCCTCTGGGGCTGCAGAACTTCAGCATGCCGGAAGGCGGTGGCCGATTTGTCTCTGACATCTCAGACACGCTGGAAATGAAACTGGAATCCGTTCGAGCTTACAAAACACAGTTTCCTGTTGGGAAGCGTCGCATTTTCGATCTGGTGGACAGCCAAAATCGCCTGTTGGGCGCAACGGCCGGTTTCAAGGCCGGAGAGATGCTGATTTCTGCAACAACGCTTGGAATTCGTAACGTTTTCGAAACAATTTGCATGTCTGAAGGTTAGTTCGATAGATTGCGGACGACCGTAGATCCCCTTCCCTCAAACAGGCAACGTTGAAACAATAGACTCCAGACCAAACCTGGAGGATTCAGTGGACCGTCAATGATTTCAATTCGCACAGGACATGTCAGCATCACGGGCAACTACCGTGACAACAACGAAGACAATTACGTTGTTGATGATTCGTTACGTTACTTTATTGTCGCAGACGGAATGGGCGGTCAAAATGCCGGCGAAAAAGCGAGCGAGATCGCCGTCGATTTGATTCCCCGGAAACTCGAAAGCCTGCTGGACTTCGGTGGGGCCGCAAAAGACGTTGTCGTTGAAGCGATCGACCAGTCAGTGGAACACGCCAACAGCGAAATCATGGCACTCAGCGAAGTCGATCCGTCCGTTCGCAACATGGGCACAACCGTGGTCTTCCTTGTGCGGGCAGGAGACAACTTTTACGCGGGTGGCGTCGGTGACAGTCGAGTTTACCAATTGCGTGATGGTGAGCTGACACAACTCACGAAGGATCATTCACTGACGCAGGCGCTTCTCGAAGCCGGAACGATTAACGAAGAAGAAGCCAAGACTCATCGCTACCGCAACGTTCTGTATCGCTATCTTGGCACCAAAGATGGAGCTGCTGGTACCGAAGCGGTCGAAATTCAGCCGCAATCCGGTGATCGTTACATGCTTTGCTCCGATGGCGTCACCGATGGAATCGAGGACGACGAAATCCTGAAGCTGATGACAAAGTCGGACGACGCTCAGGAGATCGCTCAATCGCTGATCGATGGTGCTGTGGAAGGCGGCTCCAGAGACAATATCACAAACGTTGTGGTGATTGTCGAATAAGGAAGCTTTAGCTGAGCTTCTTTAACAGCCGGAAAAGCCACGACGTGAACGCATCCTCAACGCTTGCGGCCGTTTCACCGACCTCCTGGTGATCAAGCGGCTGATCGGACAGACCACTCGCGACATTCGTGATGCACGACATGCCGAGAACTTCGATGCCCCGTCTGGCTGCAGCGTACGCCTCCGGAACGGTACTCATGCCGACGGCGTCCATACCGAGCGTTTGAAGCATGACGACTTCCGCCGGAGTTTCGTAGTTCGGGCCGGACATCATGGCGTACGAACCTTCGTGAACGGTCAGCGAAGTCGGCGTCTCCTTAGCGATTTCTCGCAACCGTCTGCTCCAAAGCATCTCGGCTGGCAGACCGCGGCCACGATCGTCGGCGGGTTCCTGAATGTTCAGAAACGTCCAGTGGCCGTCGATCAGCATGACGTCTCCCGGCTGATAGCCGGCCGTAATTCCGCCAGCGGCATTGCTGACGATCAGGTGTTTCACTCCCAGCGCAGACATCAACGCCGTGGCGAAGACCATCCGTCCCAGTGCATGCCCTTCGTAATAATGCACTCGCCCCTGCAGCAGCATGACACCAGATAGCTCTCCCTGCCCGATAATCAACTGCCCGGCATGACCGGCGACGGCGGGTTGAGGCATACCAGGAATGTCGGCGTACTTGATCGCCACTCCACCCATCTCAATCGCCAATCGCCCCGCCGCGCCAAGACCTGATCCCAGAATGACGGCGGAATGTGGTTTGGCGTCGAGTTCAGACAGACGCTCGCGAATCAGCGTTGCCGCTGCCGTGAGCTTTTCAGATTCCGCTTGTGTGTCAGGGATTGGCATGTGCCGAATTCACAAGGAACAAAACTGCGTTGTCTGCTTATTCAAACCGGTGGACGTCGTCGACAGTCCCCTGCAGACTTCCCGCAACAGCCGAACGCCGACGAATGGAACCGCGAAAAAACGCAGAGCCGACACTCCGTCCGCTCTGCGTTTTGGTTCTCCTGATCGCAATGGCCAACTTCGGGTTGAACCGTAGTCGAGCCGCCGCGGCTATGACTTTGCCGCAGCTAATGCCGCATCATAGTTTGGATGCTCAGCAATTTCAGAGACGTATTCGACATGCTTCAGAGTGCCATCACCACCGACAACAAACACGGCGCGAGCGAGGCAGCGATCGAGTGGTCCGCCTTTGATCAGTACGCCGTAGTCTTCGCCAAACTTTGAGCAACGGTGGGCACTGAGAGTCTGGACATTTTCGATCCCTTCGGCTCCACACCAGCGTTTTTGTGCGAACGGCAGGTCCATGCTGACGACCAGAACTTCCGTGTTGTCGAGCCCCGCGGCGTGTTCGTTGAATTTTCGCGTTTCGTCGTGGCAGGTGCCTGTGTCGAGAGACGGCACGGTGGCGATGATTCTGGTTTTTCCTTCGCTGTTGCCGAGTGCAACTTCATCAAGGCCGTTACCCTGCAATGAAAAGTCGGGGGCGGCCGCACCAGCTGCCAAAGCCGCTCCAGCAAGATCGACGGGGTTGCCCTTCAACGTGACTGCACCACTACGAACGTCTGACATTATTTTCTCCTGATTCGATTGGGAATATTTGAGGTCGAGTTAAGGCGCGTAGTATGTCGTTTCCTGATAGTGTTGCAACCGGGCGGAATGAATCCTGTTTCGGCGGGTGCGGTAACAGATTGTTGCCTTTGAAATGGCTGGCCGAGGTTGGACTGAGCTTGCGAAGGAAACCGCGGGGTTTCGCTCGTACAGTGTCTCACTCCAACCCCGACCACCCTTTCCAGCTTCGCAACTTTCTGCGTCTGCAGCCGTTTCAGCCAATCGACTAAACCAACGATATCCTGTCCTCAGCCACATGATTCAGTATGCCGCAACCTGACATCATCCTCGCCGGAGCCAGCGTCCGAAGCCTTGCCGAATCTTCGATTCGCGACGGGATTCACCCGCTGTGCGTCGATATGTTCGGCGATCAGGATCTGCAGAACCTTTTCTGCCCAGCGCTCGGAAAGAAGCCGGACGTTCGCCGCATTCAATCATTCGCTGACATTCTTACAAGTCTCGAAGGCGTAGACGATCAGGTGCCGACTCTGCTGGCAGGCGGTGCCGAGAACGACTTCGCACTGGTGAACGCGCTGCGAGATCGTCGACCGGTACTCTTGACGTCATCTGCTGTGCTGAAAGAACTGCGAAGCCCGGTGTCGCTGTTTCCTACGTTGGCTCGGGCCGGATTCGATGTTCCCCGATTTTTGCCGGCCGGTGATGAAAGTTTGACGCCACTCACCGCGCTCAGCGGCAACGATGTGCGTTGGCTTCAAAAGTCAGTGTCTTCTGCTGGTGGAATGGGCGTTCGACGTGTGAGCCACAATGTGAGCCACAAACAAATGACTGAGGCGATTGCATCAGATGACACATACTATCAGGAACAGATCGACGGCGTTTGCATGTCGGCGACATTCCTGACGCTGCCCGCCAGCAACTCGATGATCGCGACGGCAGAACTACTGGGATGCTGCCTTCAACTTTCCGGGGAACGAATCCTGCACGCTCCCGCGTTCGCGTTCTGCGGAAACGCGGGGCCGATTCAGGTGTCGCCAGACTTGCAGACGCGATTGC
>CAYZYB010000572.1:0-4164 GCA_964481505.1 uncultured Planctomycetaceae bacterium
GATGTCTACATGACAGAACAGAAACGTAAACTGCCAAATATGGGCGTCACCGTTCAGCGTTACAACGTGATTCTGAAGGGCAACACTAGCAAGTTCGGTATTCAAAGCTGGGCACCACATCTGCGGATGGCGAAGGAAACAAAGTTTCGTTCAAAGCCTGACACGTGGTACACGGTTAAGGCGACAGTGAGAATTGAAGACGATGGAGCTCACGTGCTGGGCAAAGTCTGGGAGACTTCCAAATCGGAACCGGAAGAATGGACGCTCGAAGCGATTGACCCGCATCCGAACACCGAAGGAGCTCCCGGATTGTACATGTACACGCTGGCGGATGGTTACTTCGACAATGTCATCGTGACTGAGTAACCCGACTTTTTCGTTGACAGAGTCTCCCCGCGCGAAACAAATTTTTACCAGGAAAACACTTAATGAATATTCACAAGACAAAGCTCTCACTACTACTGACGACCGCAGTTGTCGTCAGCGGTTGCACCGACCAGGCGGCTCCTCCAGCAGCAGAGCCGGCGTCCATGGTTGAAGAAACAATGATGTCGCCTGAAGGCGGCAGTGGCGTCGGCGGTGGTGCACCGTTTGCGATTGAGGAAGACGTCGCGGCGGCACCAGTCAGCGAAGAAACGCCAGCGGCTGAACCCAAAGAAGAAGCTCCGGCTGCCAAGCCTGAAATGAAGGAACCGGCACCGGAGCCAGCGGCAGAAGAAAAGCCAGAGCCAGCTCCTGCAAAGGAAGAAGCCCCTGCTGCGAAGCCGGAGATGAAGAAACCCGATGCGAAGCCTGTGGTGGAAGAAAAGCCGGCAGCAGCTCCGGCAAGCGAAGAACCTAAGCCAGCGCCTGCAAAAGAAGAAGCCCCTGCTGCGAAGCCGGAGATGAAGAAGCCCGAAGCGAAGCCTGCAGTGGAAGCGAAGCCTGCAGCAGCTCCAGCAAAGGAAGCAGCTAAGGCTGCACCAGCGAAAGAAGAAGCAGCACAGGCCGCTGCGTCCAAGCCGAAGAAGGCCACTGTTGGTGGCATGACTTCCGGGGACTGGAGCATGTGGGGCGGAAGTCCTTCACGCAACATGGTCAACTTAACGACGGGTATTAACCTCGACTTCGAACCAGCGGAAGTTGCGTCAGAAGGTAAGAACGTTCTGTGGACAGCTCCCCTCGGTTCGCAAACCTACGGCAACCCAATCGTGGCTGGCGGTAAGGTTTTCGTTGGTACCAATAACGGCAATGAATATCGTGAAAAGCACAAAGGCGACCGTGGTTGCGTCGTCTGCTTCGACGAAAAAGACGGAAAGTTCCTGTGGCAGCTGACGCGAGAAAAACTTCCTGAGGGTCGCGTTAACGACTGGCCGGAACAGGGAATCTGCTCGACACCAATCATTGAAAACGGATTGATGTACGTTGCGACTAACCGTTGCGAGTTGATGTGTATTGATGTCGAAGGGTTTCGTGATGGTGAAAACAATGGTCCCTTCAAAGATGAAGTCGATACTGAAGAGTTCGATGCTGATATCGTTTGGTCTCTCGACATGATCGATGAACTCGGCGTGTTTCCTCACAACCTGGCGACCAGTTCCCCCGTTATTCATGGCGATCTGATTATGCTTGTGACTTCCAATGGAGTTGACGAAGCTCACCTGGAAGTGCCTTCTCCACGTGCTCCCTGCTTTATCGCAGTCAACAAGAAAACCGGCGAACTTGTTTGGGAAGACAACTCCCCAGCTCTCGATTCGAAAGCTCCTGCACCATTCGACAACATTCTTCATGGCCAATGGGGCTCACCGGCTCTTGGGGAAATCGACGGCAAGATGCAGGCGTTCATGCCTGGTGGCGATGGAGTTTTGTATTCCTATGATGTTGAAACCGGCGAACTGGTGTGGTGGTTCGACCTGAATCCGAAAGATTCTGCATGGGAACTCGGCGGTCGCGGAACTCGCAACGCCATCATTTCGACGCCAGTGTTCGTCGACAACAGTGTTTTGCTGGCCGTTGGTCAGGACCCGGAACACGGTGAAGGCGTTGGTCACCTGTATCGCATTGATGCGACCAAAAAGGGTGACGTCAGCACTCAGATCGCTGACGGCGACGGCTGGAAAGCCAATCCCAACAGCGGTGAAATTTGGGAAGTTGGTGGAGTCGATGATGAAAAGGGTACGATCACCGGCGAAAAGAACGGTCTCCTGTTCCGCCGCACGATCTCAACCGTTGCTGTTGCTGACGGACTCGTTTACGCACCAGACCTCAGCGGTTTCCTGCACTGTATCGATTTCAAAACAGGCAGGAAGAACTGGGTGTTTGACACCTTTGCGGCCGTCTGGGGATCGCCAATGGTTGTTGACGGTCACGTTCTGATGGGCGACGAAGACGGTGAGATGGTGATCCTGAAAGCTGGCGACAAGCTGGAAGAACTGGCCACCAAAACCTTCAACTCGTCGATCTACAGCACACCAACGATTGCCAACGGTGTGATGTACGTCTCCGATCGCTCGCGTTTGTATGCGATCAAGGTCAAGTAAGTTTCGAGGCCAACAAACTCGAAGAAAAAAATGCCGGGACGTGTTCAAGTGACACGCTCCCGGCTTTTTTCTGCGCCATCGGTTGTTTTCAAACCCAGGTCGCGAGCAGTGCCTGCGTCAGATTTGGTAGTCCGGCCATGTCGGAGCCGTTTTCTGATCTGTGCCGTGTTTTCGACGCAGCCACGTGAAGGTGAGGTGCACGATGATTCCCCACACAACAGGGAGGACAACGCAGGCGGTCACAAATGTCACGCCGAAATGTGACGATGACGCATTTTCATTCGTCGTATGAACTACGCCTGTCGTTTCGCGTGTGGCTTGCATTGATCATCTTCTGAACGGGACAGAGGGCACCAAATTCAGCAATGAGGCAGTTACATTGAAATTCGCTGAATGGATTCCACGTGATACGTTGGCAGATTGTCGCCGCCATTGGTGGCGGGTTCAACATAGCCGTGGACGTCGACCATATCGCCATCGCGGAATTCATCCAACTGTTGCGGCGAGACTTTTAGCAGGAGGTTGCCCCCGAATTGGTCTCGAGCGGCAGGGCTGTAGGTGATGAACCACTTCCGGAGTGACTGGTCATAGCCAATAATACCACGGAGCCACTGGTAGTTTTCAGTGTCGAATCCGTATTCCACTGGAGCTGATGTTGCGGACACGGGCTGAACGGATGAAGGCCGAGGCCTTCCTGGCGTTTCATCGAAGCCGGGCGCTCCGTTGTACTGAACTCCGAGATCCGGATCGAAACTACTGCCTGGTTCACGAGGAAGGGGAGCACCGTCTCCCGGATCTGATCCGTAGAACGGTTTATCGTCGTCGGCTTTGCCAAAACCATCCGTCGGATCTCCAATGTCTGACCCAAACGTGGAATCTGAAGGGTTGTACGCGGGAGCTGAAGATTCCGGAATATAGAGCGATCCCGGACTTCCGATAACGCCCTGATTGATCACCTGCGGTGGCGAGTACATTGGCTGGCCGTACTGATTTCCGTAATACATGCCGGAATTCATTCCCGGCATCATACAGCCACTCAGAAATACCATTCCGGAGATCGTTAAAAATCGCGCGGGGCGCAAAACATTGGATGACTTGTTGGGCATGAGTGCCTCCGCAGAAACGCTGGAGAAGGTGTCGGCACCGAAGTGTCCTGCTGCCGGGCCAAAGAGAATGTGGACTGGACTGGCAGGACGTGAGAGAGGATCGTTGTGAAAAATGCCGGAAACGAATGTTTATCGGCGGGATGTGCGTGTGATGTAATGCATCCTCAAAATCGTGTCCAGACCATTCTGCCGGTTGAAAACGCGGACCCGCAGTTTGTGGCAGATGGTAGCTTGGCACATCCGTTCGATCGGCACTTTCTGCCGGTTCATCTTCAAGCGGCTGACAGAAGATACGTGCGCAGCGATCCTGCAGAATGGAACTTCGACTGAATTGCGTTTCCGGCACAGAAACTCATCGCTTCAGGTTGTGATGGCTAATCAATGCCAAGGTTTCGCTCAATATTTCGAGCTTCCGGGGACATGACCAGATTTTGCCACCAGCGGTCGGGGTCACGTTCGCGGTCCATGTCTGCGCGGCCTTCTTTGCCGACAAATCCCCATTCATCTTCTTCGCCGTTGATATCCAGTGGGCCATCATG
>CAYZYB010000573.1:0-4162 GCA_964481505.1 uncultured Planctomycetaceae bacterium
GTCTGGAGTTGTTTGATGAACCAAATAGTCAGTCCGACGATGGGGAAAACCGCGGCCAGGAAGTTATTGCCGCCTGTACCAACCGTAAGCGATCCGAAAAATGCCTGACCGGTCATTTGTCCCAGCACCGCACCAGCAAAAGAAATACTGATGATTTGAATCAGGCGTTGCCCAACACCACTTTTATCCAGCGAGCTGGGATTGGTGGGGCTTGAGTCTTCCGTCGTTGCTGGAGCTACGTACGGATTTGTACCTTCTTGCATCTGGCGACTCTCTCGTTCTTGCTGCGATGATCCTCGTCAGGAGAGATGACGCGTTAAGTCGGTCTATTTGTCTTTCTTTTTCTGCCGGGCTGCTTCACGTCGCTGAATAATTCCGTCCAGTTTTTCTTTTTCCTTTTTCAGAGCTTCTGCGGACAGTGGTTGCGGGGTCACATCGCTGTGGCCGATGTCTTCGTTGGCCGAAATGGTTCGCAGCCGAATGTTGCGATACCAAACCGGGTCGCCGTGATCCTGAAGCGACAGGTTGGCGCCGCGAGCTTCCAGGTTGCCGCCGCGTTTGTTCAGCATGTCGACATTGAACGCCCATTTTTCGTCGGTGTAGTCGAAGTCGATGACTTTCTTGCCGTTCAGCCAGTGCTGGACAACTGTTCCTTTGCAGACAATTCGTCCTTCGTTCCATTCGCCCACGGGTTTGGTGGCGTCTTCGGATGGTTGCATGCAGAAGTAAAGCGCAGCTGCGCTGGTGCGAGGATTCGTTCCGTCTCGATGAATAGAGTTGTCGAGAATCTGATATTCGTACTGGCCGGGGCGATAGTACACGCCGCTGTTACTTCCTTTGGCCACCTTCCAGTCGAAACGCAGTTCGAAGTCGTCCGGAATTTTCTTTGCCGAATAGACCAGGCTGCCACCTTTGCCTTCGCGCGCCATCACTCCGTTTTCGACTTTCCAATTGCCTTTGTGCTGCCAGCCTTTGAGATCTTTGCCGTTGAACAGGGTTTCGAATTTCGGGCCGTCGTCTGCGAAGGATCTGTTCTGGATTGTCAGAGTCAGCGAGAGAATCGCGAGGTTGCGGAGCATCATGGAATGTCTCAGTTGGGGGGCGATGTGAGAGATTAAACGACGACTGTCTTCCCATCTTTGCCGCCAGCAATTCCGAACACAAGGTACTCAGCCATCGCGTCGGATGCATTCGACATTTGGTGAATTTCTGTGGGCTCAATGATGACAGTGTCGCCCGGTTCCATCACGATCGTTTCGTCGTCCACCTGCATTGTGACGTGACCACTGAGCAGAACGAAGATTTCCTGCATGTCTTCGTGGTAGTGCGGCTGAAAACTGTTGCCAGCAGCAAGTTGCGACCAGTTCAGCATGGGGACCTGACCGGTATTGAGATCGGTCGCCGTTGCAATGACACGTTTCAACACGCCTGGATTCTTCGGGTCTTCGTGAGATGCGGGAACGAATTTGGAAGCGTTTGCAGGAATGAATTTCATGGGGCTTCAGGTTTGAAGTCGTTTGTTAAAGGCAGGAAATATCAACCACGGAAGACACAGAATACACGGAAGAGCTGCAGGACTGGGTTTGCGATTTTTCCGTGTGTTCAGTGTCTTCCGTGGTTGTCTCGGGGCTTCTTGAGTTGGCCGTGTTTGCAGGAATGAATTTCATGGGGCTTCAAGTTTGTAGTCGTTTGTTAATGGCACGAAATATTTACCACGGAAAACACAGAATACACGGAAGAGCTGCGGGACTGGGTTTGCGATTTTTCCGTGTGTTCAGTGTCTTCCGTGGTTATTCCATTTGTTGCATGTGGGCAAGTTCGCTACGGAAGTTGTAGTCCGAAATATTCATGGATAAATCGCTTACGGTCGTCTTCGGCCTGAACGTATTGCACCAGAGCGTACAACTTCTTTTGATCGCGCATGAGTTTGGCGGCTCGTAGATCTTCGTCGGCGAGTTGTTCGGGCAGTGGGGCGAGAACTTCGACGTTGCCGAGGTTGATTTCGTCTTCGATGACGCCGTGTCGCTGCAACATTGACAGCGCTGTTTCGACTCGTCGGTCGTGTCGCTGGCGGTCGCACAGGCGTTCTCGCAGCCAGTCGATGCCGAACGCCTGAATTTGTTCGGCGTTGTTCTTCAGGTTGTCGTAAACGCGGTGATAGAAGTCGGCGTCCGGGTTGCTCCACCGCATGAATTCCATTTGTGTGTTCAGGTCGCGCTGGTCGTACAGCAACACACATTCTGATGGTTCACCGTCTCGCCCGGCGCGGCCGATTTCCTGATAGTACGATTCCATTGAGCCGGGAACGTCCGCATGGATGACGAAGCGAATGTCCTCTTTGTCGACTCCCATCCCGAACGCGTTCGTCGCCAGCACCAGGCGATTGCGGCCATTCATGAAGTCGTCCTGAATCGCTTTGCGGCTGCGGCGATCGAGATCTCCGTGATAGCAAACGTGGGAAACTTCATCCTTACGCAGTTTTTCGCTGAACTCTTCCAGCGTGCGAATCAGCGTGAAATACACAATGCCGCTGCCGGTGGTATCTGGTGTGATCCATTTGTTGAAGATCGTGCCGATGGAATCCAGCTTCTCTTCGTTATCCCATACGTCCACGACCTTGAGTTCGAGGTTTGGCCGATCAATACCTTCATGAAACATCGTCATGTCGTCCGGCTGCAGGCCGAGTTGCCGGACAATATCTGTCTGCACTTCCGGCGTTGCTGTGGCCGTGAGTGCGATCGTCGTGGGGTTGCCCATGATTTCGCGGAGTTCGGCCAAACGCGTGTAGTCCGGGCGAAAGTCGTGTCCCCATTCGCTGATACAGTGAGCTTCGTCGACAGCCAGAAGACGGACTTCGCGGTTGGCGATGACGTCCAGGAATTCCTGCTTGCGAAAACGTTCCGGAGTGACGTAAAGTAGCGAATAACGGCCTTCCGAAACCGATTTGTATCGAGATTCGCGCTCATGTTTTCGCAGCGACGAATTGATGAAGGTCGCTTTGATACCGCGATCCTGCAGCGAATCGACCTGGTCTTTCATGAGGGCAATCAGTGGCGACAGGACGAGCGTTATTGGCCGTTTCGCATCGGCTGGAGTGTCTTCTGCATCGATTGCCAGAGCGGGAATCTGAAAGCACAGAGACTTTCCCATTCCGGTTGGCATGATGACGAGTGCGTGCTGATTCGCCAGCACGTGTTCAATGATCCGCTGTTGCGGACCGCGAAAGGTGTCGTAGCCAAAGTGGGTTTTGAGGAGTTCGGTGGTGGTCATGGATTTGTAGAGCAAGCGACTCGCTTGCTCAAATGTTCGAAGTGAAAGACGAATTGGAAGCAGCTGAGGTTGGCTGTCTGTTTGATACTGCGAATGTTCGCGAATGCGTGCTGAATAGCCAGGTGGCGGCGATTGATTTCCGGTGGTCGAATTTGCAGTTGGGTAAACAAGCGAGTCGCTTGTTCTACGGGGCCGTCCATTCCGCTTTTGGAGTCGCATGAACGGTTTGTGGGTTGCCCGCTTGCAGGTCGTCGACTTCTTTCACCAACTCGGCAGCGTCAGACGAACCGACTCCGACTGTCACTGCAAAATCGAACGTGACGCTTTCTTCTGAGCTCAGAGAAATGACTCGACCCTGTTCGCGTTCGAAAGTTCGCAGATTTGGAAGGCCGCTGCCAGGTTCCAGGCCGGTGCAGTAGCCGTCAGCTTCTGCCTGCGTGTTTTTCCAAAGCGTTAGGAATGGCAGTCGCGAGGTATCGAACCGAATGGCGACGGCTTTGCTGTTGTCCGCATCGCTTAGGACCGCGAGAGCTCGGCCATCGGCGTCGGCGATGGGTTTCACGAAGTAGCATTGTTCTGAATAGCCATCGGTTGGTTCGAGGTACTTTGTCCAGGTATCGACGTCTTCTGCCGCGCGCGCATCGCGCGGGGCGACTTCTTCTGCGGCGATGTGGAACGTCGAGCCGGCACCCAGAAAGGGTCGTCCGAAGTTGCAGTGGTACAGCATTTCGACTTCGGCGGGCGTCGAAGCAAGGTTCTGAATCGTGTCGCTGATTTCAAAGGTGTTGCTGCCAATGTACGTTGTCAGTTTGGAAGTCAGACGCAGCTTACCACCGAACATGCTGGCTTCGTCGATGATGCCGATGATCGTGATGGCTCCGTCGTCTGCGAC
>CAYZYB010000574.1:0-4161 GCA_964481505.1 uncultured Planctomycetaceae bacterium
GCTAACGTACGCTGGCAATCCGGATTCGTTGCCGAATGCCCAAAACCATACGCTCGTCAAAGGTGACATCGGCAATTCAGAACTGGTGCGCGGACTGCTAAAGAGCCACAAACCTGCTGCAATCGTGAACTTCGCGGCGGAATCACACGTTGATCGATCAATTGACGGACCATTGGAATTCGTGGAAACCAATGTCATGGGAACCTGTCGGTTGCTGGAAGAAACCCGCAGCTATTACGGCGCGCTCAGCGGCAGCGAACGCGACGCTTTTCGCTTTCTGCACGTTTCTACCGACGAAGTCTACGGCTCACTGGGTGATACCGGACTGTTCACAGAAACCACTCCGTACGCACCGAACAGCCCGTATTCCGCTTCAAAAGCAGCGTCCGATCATTTTGTGCGAGCGTACCAGCACACATTCGGCCTGCCGACATTGATGACAAACTGCAGCAACAATTACGGGCCGCATCAGTTTCCCGAAAAACTGATTCCGCTCATGATCCTCAATGCCCTCGAAGGTAAGCCGCTGCCGATTTATGGTGATGGCCTGAACGTTCGCGACTGGCTGTTTGTGGACGATCATTGCCAGGCAATTGAAACAGTACTTAACAAAGGCACTGTTGGCGAATGCTACAACATTGGCGGCGACAACGAACAAACGAACCTGAACATCGTCAAGACAATCTGCACAACCGTCGACCGGTTGCGGCCTGGGCTGGCTCACGCTCCATGCGAATCATTGGTGACCTATGTGAAAGATCGTCCTGGTCATGACCGACGTTATGCAATCGATGCGTCGAAGATTCGCAACGAACTCGGCTGGACTCCGAAACAGGAATTCGCCGATGGAATTGAACTCACCGTAAAGTGGTACCTCGACAACCCGGACTGGGTGAAGCGTGTGCAAACCGGCGACTACCAGCGAGAACGCCTCGGACTGGGTTAACATCCGCCAGTGCTCATCCGCCAATGCTTCCTGATGCAGCATCATACATCCGCACGCTTCTTCATCTGAAATATCTTCGCATCAATCAACGAATTTGCTGACTCATGAATCACTTCAACAAAGGCATCATTCTGGCAGGTGGAACCGGTTCGCGGTTGTTCCCTCTGACGCTGGGCATCAGCAAACAGATGGCGCCGGTCTACGATAAGCCGATGATTTACTATCCGCTGTCGACACTGATGCTGGCGGGAATCAAAGAAGTCCTGGTGATCTCCTCCCCGCGCGACATCGGCGGCTTTCGACAGCTGTTGGGTGATGGTTCGCAGTGGGGAATGAAACTATCGTATGTCGAACAGCCCAGGCCGGAAGGTCTTGCCCAGGCCTTCATTCTGGGGGCCGATTTTGTCGGCGACGATCATGTCGCGCTGGTGCTCGGCGACAATATTTTTTACGGTCGTGGCCTGCAGCAGATACTTGATTCCGCAGCAGAACTCGAAGACGGAGCGACCATCTTCGGCTACGAAGTTCGTGACCCGGAACGCTATGGCGTCGTCGAATTTGATTCAGACGGCAACGCGATTTCCTTAGAAGAAAAACCAACAGCTCCAAAGTCCAGCTTTGCCGTTCCTGGACTCTATTTCTACGACTCCGCCGTGGTTGAAATCTCCCAAAATCTGAAACCTTCACCGCGCGGTGAACTGGAAATCACGGACGTCAATCGCGAATACCTGAAACGCGGCAAACTGCATGTCGAAACTCTGTCAAGAGGCTTCGCCTGGCTGGACACCGGGACGCATGATTCGTTACTGGATGCGGGCAACTTTGTAGCCGCCATCGAAAAAAGGATGGGCCTGAAGATCTCATGCCCCGAAGAAATTGCCTTCTATCGAGGCTTCATAGATCTCGCGCAACTAAACAGCCTTGCCGACGATTATTCAAACGAATACGGCGACTACCTTCGATACGTTGCAGACAGATCAACGGCCACATAGGCCGCAGCGGCCGAATGTTGAAGATGCGGTGGCACATTATTTCTCGTCTGCTGCGGTAGAAGACATTCGAGAAGAAAAAGACACAATCAATCGGCAAGGTCAACAGAAACCGGCGCATGATCGCTGACAGTGATGCCAGCCTCTCGGTGAATTTCTACAGATTGCATTCGTTCTCGAACTTCACTATTCGAAAGCAGATAGTCAATCCGCCAGCCGCGATCCAACTCACGCGCCCGTCCTCGATTAGACCACCAGGAATAAGGCCCCTGCACATCGCCGAAATGCTCGCGGCTCAGATCATGCCATCCCGATTCCAGCAATTCAGTAAACCACTCGCGCTCGTGAGGCAAAAAGCCGGACGTCTTCTCGTTAGATTTTGCGTAGAAAATATCGCTCGCCGTGTGCGCCACGTTAAAATCGCCGCCGAAGATTGTTGGCCCATTCTCCCTCCGACGATTTGCCCATCGGCGAAAGTTGACCAGCCATTCGTCCTTAACGGCCTGCCTTTCTTCGCCTGATGACCCTGAGGGCAAATAAACACTCGACACGCTCAGATCACCGACCCTCGCCGTCAGGACGCGTCCCTCCTCGTCGGAGTCAGCTTTGGTAAATCCTGTTTCCACAACGTCAAAAGGCTCTCGAGACCACAAAGAAGTCCCTGAGTAACCTTTTTTCTTCGCGGGATGCCAATAGACGTACCACCCTTCAGGTGTCTGCCATTCTTTCGGCAATTGCTCCGGAAGTGCGCGAACTTCCTGCAGCAGCAGCACATCGGGAGCGATTTCGTCAAGGTAGCGAGCAAATCCCTTGCGAATAGCGGCACGAATGCCGTTGACATTCCAAGTAGTAATTCTCACAGGACGACACACCTACTGGAACTCTGGGACAAATAGGGGAATTGATCTGGATTCCGCAAATTATTCGGTTTCAATTTGCTTTAGGGGATATGTGTGCTTCATAATTCCCGCTGGCTTAGGCTCTGCTAACCTCTTAGCGCGGTTTCTCTGACCAACGGTACCGTAAAAGCGGACTTCAACTCTCCTATCTGTGGGTAGATGTTCGGAAAAAGGACAATCCAGATGAATTTCAAAATGATCAATTCCCTCCTTTCTCCCACCTTGGCATGCACGCTTACGGCTGGCTTGATGTTTGCGACGGTAGACGCCGCTGCGGCACAGGACGATGTTGCTGTTGAAGTGGCTCCAATCCCTGTTCCGGTGCCAGCAGCTGTACAACCACCTTTCGGAGAGCCGGGTTCGGTGCTACATGATCGCCAGCATCATATCGCACTGGATGCAAACGGCGGATTTCAAGGTCGACTAGTGGCATTGGATTCATCCGACGGAGCAACAAACCCTGTTGGAGGCATGAATGTTATGATCCTCCGCAGAGGCGGAGTTGTCGCTTCGACCGTTTCGAATGGAAATGGCACATTCAACGTCAGCGGAGTTGGAGAAGGTGTCGTTTCTGTGCTGGGAACAGGAAGTGGTCACTTTCTATTGTTCTCAATTCGCCTCGTAGACGAACGAAACAACGCTTTCGCAGACGCCACACCGGTTACTCTGAAAACTCAACCCGTTCAGCTTGGAATGCACACCGCAGTCGTGCGAAGCTCTGATGTTTCGGCCATTAAGCAGCTAATTCTGGGAGCCCTGCCAAATGGAGATTACCGGTTCTCTTCCGAAGTCACAGAACAGGAACAGCAGTTCCCTTACGGTACGAATGAAACATCAACGTCGCTGAGCCATCACACAGTGCAGCTTCAGGCCGACGGGACTTTGGTCGGTGAGGTAAACGTGCTTGACGGGCGAAACGGTCGGCATCGTGAAATCAATGATCTGATGCTGCATTTCGTGAAAGATGGCCAACACGTTGGTGCAACAGAAGTTCAGAGAGACGGACGATTCCAGATGGCTGGATTGGCTCCGGGACGTTATAGCGTTGCAACAACTGGACGAGACGGCATCCTGGCGATGGGGATTGAGATTGTCGGAGCGTTGGGTAACGCTGAAAAAGAAGGTGAAGAAGACAACTTCAAATTAACATCGATCGCACAGGTGCTTGACCTAACGGTTTGTCCGGCACAGCCATGGGATTTCAACACACAGAATGGCCGACAATACCTTGAGGAAACACAGGAATTTATCGAAGGTGAGTTCGTCGAAGGAGAAATGATTCTTCCTGGTGGTGCACCATTTGGAGCTCCGGCTGGTGGTCCAATAG
>CAYZYB010000575.1:0-4155 GCA_964481505.1 uncultured Planctomycetaceae bacterium
GCATTCCTGTTCCATAATCTGAATGCCCAGATCGCGTTCGTCCGGATAGTGAGTGTGAATGATGCTGCCGATGCGGTCTTTCAGCTGCGGAATCACTTTGCCGCTGCGGTTGTATGTTGCCGGGTTGGCCGAAAACAGAATCATCACGTCGATGTCGAACTGAATCGGAAAGCCGCGAATCTGTACGTCGCGTTCTTCTAAAATGTTGAACAAGCCAACCTGAACAAGTTCGTCCAGTTCGGGAAGTTCGTTCATTGCGAACAGCCCGCGATGCATTCGCGGAATCAAGCCGAAGTGCAGGGCGTCTTCGGTCGACATACTGGCTCCGGCAGCCAGTTTCGCAGGATCGATTTCGCCCACGATGTCGGCAAACTTCGTTCCCGGTGCCAGTCGTTCGGCGTACCGATCTTCGCGAGACCACCACTTGATCCCAACCTGATTGTCCGGCGTGTCGGTAAGAAAGTTCTTCGCCTGCGTCGTGATTGGTTTAAGAGGATCTTCGTGAACCGGGCAACCCGGCAGATCAACGTACGGAATTTCTTCATCCAGAAACCTCGCCATCTGCCGCATCAGTCGACTTTTGCCCTGGCCTTTCTCCCCTAGAAACAACACATCGTGTCCCGCCAGCATGGCGAGACTGATTTCCGGCACGACCGTGTTTTCGTAGCCCAGGATTCCGGGAAAAAGTTCACTTCCCTCCGCAAGCGCCGCCTGAAAGTTGGTGCGAATTTCTTCTTTGACGGTTCTGGACTGCCAGCCGCTGGCTTTGAGTTCGGCGAGGTTTTGTGGTTTGGTCATCGTTTTTTCAGGGAAAACTCGGTCGGTTTAGTAAATTGCGTGAGCAACAGAAGTGACGCCATCGATTGTAGGCGCTACTGCGGTTCGCCATAGCGAATATCCGTCCAGTTTCGAAAAGCGGCTTTCAGGCCGCGGTCGCTATTTCGATTCAAAGATACCGCTCAGCTGTTCGCGCAAGTGCTGCATCGCGGCTGAATCTGCAAAAACGGTTTCGATCTGAACGGCTAAAATGTTCTGATGATCGTCGGTGATTTTCACCAGATCCTTCAGCGTCGTCAGAATCAATGGCGCCTGTGCATTGCTTGCGTGATGCTGAACCTGTTGCAGGTCCGCTTCTGTGTAGTGGTGATGATCGGGAAAGAACATTGAGGTCGCAATGTTTGCGCCAAGCTGTCGACAGGTGGTCACAAACGCTTCGGGATTTCCGATTGCGGTTAACACGGTGACGGATTGTTCGTGTGCTGCCGAAATGGGTTGCTGTTCTCCGGATTTCGACAGCAGGCCGGTGGGTTCGAAACAGACGCGATGAATCTTGCCAGCCAGTTGCGGGTTGTGTTTTCGAATCACGGCTTCAATCTGATCCAGACTGACATTTGATGCCGCGTTCGTTCGCGTGATCAGCACGAGGTCCGCTCGCTTAAGCCCACTCATTGATTCTCGCAGCAATCCGCGTGGAAGCTGGTGCCCGTAACCGAACGGGTTCGTCGCATCGATCAGGACGATGTTTAGATCCCGATGAATGCGCCGATGCTGAAACGCGTCGTCCAGAACAATGACGTCGACGTCCGGGTGCTTCACTAGCAGAAACTCAGCGGCGGTAACGCGATCCGGATTCTGTTCGTGGGGAACGCCTGGGCAAAGCTGCTTCAGGACACGCTTCTCGTCGTTTTCGCCGGAGGCGTCGGCTCGATATCCGCGGCTCACAATTCCAGGGTCATGGCCCAGTTCCTGCAGCAGCTTCACGACCGTGGCGACGATTGGAGTCTTGCCCGTACCGCCTGTGGTGAGATTCCCAATCGCAATCACTGGAACGCCCGCGCGGTGAACCGCACTGACACCCACGTCATAACACATGTTCCGCAATTTCGTTATCAATCCGTACGGCAGCGACAGGCTCCACAGAAATCCTCGGCAAATCGTGGCGAAGATGCCGCTGTTCCGGCCACTGATGAGTTGTTGAAACGCCTGTTCGGACATCGATCGAAAGTTTGGAGATGGGTGAGTAAGAAGGCGAAGCTTAGACCGATGGCGTTCGATCGGCCAGTGCCTGCGGAAATGCTATCATGAGACCACCATGCGAATTCCCTCCGACGACAACTCCACCACACTGCACGCTTTGTTTCCGACTTTGGTCTACCAGGCCAATCTGGACCAGCAGGCCGCTCACAAATCGGCTTTTGAAGCCAGTCTGGAAGAATTTCAGTTTCAGCCGGAATCCGGCGACGGTGGAAAACACTTTGCGGGCGAATATCACGGCAAAATTCTGCTGCACCAGGAAGCAAGCCTGCGGCCATTTTTCGAATTGCTCAGCAAGCACGTCGCGAAATATCTGCGAGTACTCGGCATGAAGCCTGAGTTCTTTGACATGCAGTGTCTGAAAACATGGTTTGTGCTGTGTGAACCCGGCGGAGACGAAACGGACGCACTGCTGCCTCACAATCATTCCTGCAGCGACATATCGTGGGTGTACTACGTTGACATCCCCGAAGATTGCCCCACAATCAAATTCCATGCGGCACAACGACTGAATACAGCGCCCTTCGAATCGGCCTTTCATTACGACTGGCAGCACGAAGAAAAATCGGCGATCAGTACGGTCAATTGGTGGAACAGTCAGGCGTGGTCCGTGCATCCCAAAGTCGGTGACCTCATGATGTTCCCCGGCCATCAACTGCATTCGGTCGACACCAACCACACCGACAAGCTGCGCGTGTCCGTCGCCGGAGACATCGCGCTGGTCTTAAAAGAAGAATTCAAAAACCTCGAATTCGGCCGCACTGCGCCCGAGCATTGGCTGACGTTGAGGCTCGGAGAGCGTTGATTCGGACTTTGTTGTGAAAAGGAACCACGGAAAACACGGAAAAGGATGCAGCCGAAGTGCCCTTTCCGTGTTTTCCGTGGTTGTTTACTCCGAATTCAATCAATCGCAATTCCCTGAATAAAGCCCACCATCTGAGCCAGGATTTTCGCGTCGCCCAGCAGGAGTTCTGACGCGGTTTCAAAGCGTGGGCGTTCCAGAGTCGACGCGAGGTGTGCGCAGGATTCGGAGTGGCCGGAGGTGACCAACAGGTCGACGTATCCGTGAAAGTTGGTGAGTACCTTCTTCTTTTCTGCTGGTTTGAAGTCGTCCTTTTGAATTCGCAGGATGATGCGTTCGTTCAATGCGGCAAAGTCGTGAGGCTGCAGTTTCGCCAGACGCGACTTCGTCTTTGCGAAGCGGATCAGGACGTCTTCCGCAGAAATCATGGCCTTGCTTTGAACGCTTTTTCCAAACGCCAGCGCTGCGTTGATGCCGACGATACCAGCGACCATCTTGATGTGCAGATTGGATACGTTCTTGATGTCCGTGATCATCTCAGCCACGCGCACCCATGACCGACGATCAGGAGTGCTTGTCAGATCAGTACCAAAGCTCGAGTTCTCTTTTCCGGCTTTGGGATCGCCATCCAGGTACTCGCTGTTCTGCTGGATGAAACTCACCACTCGCTCATCGACTTTCGCAGCGTTGGCCCACACCAACCAGTCTTCGACCGTGGGAGCGAATTCGTAGACATTGAAGCGTGACACAAGGGCAGGGTCGAGATCTGTGAGTTGATACTCTTCCCCTTCATTAACCGCTGAAATCACCCGACTGCCTGCGGGCAGCGATTTCCCGGCGAGCTTTCGGTTGAGTGTCAGGTCCATGACCGACTGCAGAATCTCCGGCCGCGCGCGGTTGAGTTCGTCGAGGAACAGTACGATCGGTTCATCATCCAGTGGCCACCAGAACGGCGGCAGGAATTCGGAAACACCCGTCTGTTCGTTTTTGTGCATCAGCCCGATCAGGTCGCCGGGGTCGCTCATTTGTCCCAGGAAGAATGTGACAACTTTCTGTCCCGCGGATTCGAAGTGATTGGCGATGATCTGCGATTTGCCGATTCCGTGTCGCCCGATCAGCAACAGATTTTGGCTTGACGGTGTTGTGCTGAGAACATCTGAAAGTTCGGCGGCATCAATTTTGATTGCTGGCATTATTTCGTTTCGTGGCTACGCCTTTTTCGGTTTGTCTTTGCGCGGCGTGGGTGGTTCGATCCAGTCGCATTGATTGACGACCCAGTGTTTGTTGTTGGTGCGAAAGGTAACGCTGAGCTTCTGCAG
>CAYZYB010000576.1:0-4155 GCA_964481505.1 uncultured Planctomycetaceae bacterium
GTATTCCCGTGACATTTTCAACAGACCCACGATTTGACATAGAAGTTCTTGAACCATTGCTGCTGATGTCTGCGTCAGCGATGGACGCTGAGGGTGTTGAGACGGCTGATGCATTCGGCTGTGGCGCTGCGGCCGAACTAATGTCTGACGGCGATGAAGTTGAGGATTTGGGCTATGCGTCTTTGGTGACCGAGGTCATCGGCGCTTCCAGCACAACTGCTGAGGCTGAGGCGGAATCCGCTGTGGTGCTTGAGCGTGTTTTTGTCGCACCGGTGGAGTTGCCGGTGGAAGTTCAGGGGCCTGAAGTCGCTCAAGCAGAAAGGTTGGCCGAGGTGTTGTCTGTTGATACTGTCGAAGAAGCTCCAGAGGGTTGGAACGATCTACCCCCGGAGGTTGAAGGGCCGCCGGAAGCCTCAGGCGATGAAGAATCGTTGGCCAAACCGCCGACGGATATTGAACCGCCACCGATGGACTTGGTGCCAGATCTCCCGCCGGAGTTGGAATTTTTTCCAATCGATGATGCCGGTTTGATTCCGTTGCCGGAAATCGATTTTTTGACGGAAGTTCGAGCAGAGGAATCCAGTGAACCTCTGACTGAAGAAGTTTGGTTTGACGGCGATGATTCAGTAGTTTCTGAAGCCCCGGACCGGCTGCCACCCGAAGATGTGGTGCCGCTGATCTCAATGTCGGTTCCAGTTCCGTTGGCTGTCGACGATTGCCCTGAGAACCAACATCCAGACGCAGTTGACGACGCAACGACAACGATGCAGGACACCGCTGTCAGTGGAAATGTTGGTTCCAACGACAGTGACGCCGACGGCGACAGCCTGATGTTCTTTGTTGAAGAAGGGCCATCCAACGGCAGCATCGAATTCAATCAGGATGGAACTTACACGTACCGGCCGGATCCAGGATTCAGTGGTGAAGACTGTTTCAGCTACGAAGTCAATGACGGTAACGGGGGCACAGATATCGCTCATGTTGTGATTTGTGTGACGCCCTCACCGAATCAGGGACCTGACGCCGTTGATGATGCATTTGCGACTCAGCAGGACACGGCCTTTAGCGGTACAGTAGCGTCGAACGACACAGATCCTGATGGTGATTCGCTGACGTTCTGGGTAGAAGAAGGTCCAGCCAACGGCAGCATCGAGTTCAATGAGGATGGATCGTATACTTACACGCCGGATCCCGGTTTCAGCGGTACAGATTCGTTTACCTACGAAGCGAACGATCTGAATGGCGGAACTGATATCGCCACCGTTTCGATTGTTGTTGAGCCAGCACCGAATCAGCTTCCGATTGCAGTCAAAGATTACAATGAAATGACTTCCAGCGACGTTATGGTTGCTGGGAACGTACTGACGAACGACAGCGATGCAGACTGTGATAGTTTGAGCGTTACGCTTGTCAGCACTGCGTCAAACGGCACAGTGACTCTGGATTCGGAGGGTAATTACACTTACACGCCTGATCCGGGATTTGTTGGACACGATGTCTTCACCTACGAAGTCAGCGACGGCAATGGTGGCACCGATATGGCTGAAGTCTGTATCGAAGTGACTGGTAACGTGGCTCCGGACGCTGTTGACGATGCTGCTCAGACAGCCTACGAAACGGCTGTTACCGACAATGTGCTGACAAACGACACGGACGCCAACGGTGACCTATTGGTGGCGACTTTGGTTACCAGCACTTCCAACGGCACAGTCACTTTGGACGCCGATGGAAACTTTACTTACACACCGAACCCCGGTTTTTCCGGACAGGATAGCTTCACATATCAGATTCACGATGAGGACTGCCTTGCCGACACGGCTGTTGTGACGATTGACGTTGCACCGAAACCCAACGAAGGTCCAACTGCGGTTGATGACGTCGCCGAAACGTGCGAAGACCACGCCGTCGAAGGCAATGTTCTGACAAACGATGTTGACGGGGACGGCGATGCTCTGACGACGGTTCCAATGACTGACGTTCAGACTTCAGCTGGCGGAATTGTCACGCTGCACGAAGACGGCAGCTTTATCTACATGCCAGCCGATGGGTATTCGGGCGTGGACACGTTCGAATATTCGATGACAGACGGCAATGGCGGCACGGCGACTGCAACTGTCACGATTACCGTTCACGATGTTCCAGAACCCCAGGACGACATGTTCACCGGTGATCAGGACACAACGATTGGCGGCAACGTAATCCTTAACGATGGCGTTGTGACCGATACGCAGTCAGTCGTCATAGTGGATGGTCCGGCAAACGGAACTATGACGCTGAACGCCGACGGTACGTTTAACTACATTCCGAACGAGGGCTTCTTCGGCGAAGACTCATTCACCTACGCCATTAATGGCGAATGTCAGCCATCGGAGTCAGCTGACGTTCGACTGGTCGTCACCGAAGTCGTCTGGAATACAACGATCGTGTCTTCCGGGAACGGTCAGGTTTGGGGCGACCCACACTTTGAAGGTGACGACGGTGGACTCTATGATGTTCAGGGTGAAGCTGGCCACATTTACAGCTTGCTGAGTGATCGCGATCTTCAAGTCAATGCATTGTTCATTCCATGGGAAGGCCAGGAAGGATCAACGATGGTAGGAGCGATCGGTGCTACCTTCGGCACAGACCTGGTTCAGGCAGAATTCAACGGCACAACTGTGAATGGAACCCGAATGGAGGTCGGTGAACTTCGCACGGTGACTGAAGGTACCGTGGAATTTGACGGCGAATACACAACGATTACCACCGAGGAATACGAATTGAGGTTCCGCAAACGTGAAGGATGGTTCGACATCACGTTGAAGTCGCTCGATCCATTCAGCGACAACGTTGCTCCTCACGGACTATGGGGGCTCACAGTCGACGGCGATGCGGAAGCTCGCAACGGCGACTACTTCAAAGACGAATGGGATTACACTTTGCAGGGCGGTGGAGCAATCGACACGGTTGACGATGATGGCAACGTCGTTGTGTCTCAGCGAGGTGACGACAGTGCCTACAAGCTGTACGAAGTCGCGAACCTGTTTTCGACGGAAGCGTTGAATGCAGCAGGTTCCGCATTCTTCCGCTTTAACGCCGCAATCGGCACGGGGCTCGAACGCTTGTAAGGCAGAGTCGTTCTGCCTGCTGTCCACAGATGCGAAGATGAAAGATGCGGTCTCAAATTTCGAGGCCGTTCTTTTTGAGTGATCCGGCGGTTATTGCCGATTTGTCGCCACGCATCTTGCCATTTGCTGGCAGCGGCCGCCTCAAATCTGCGTCTTCATATGTGAAGCCTGGAGAGGTGGGTAAGCCCTTCTGTCGTTGATGAATTGCGTGATCGATCCAGCAGTGATTCGGTTGTTGAACAGCATTGGCAAATCCAAGACGCCGATAATTACCACGTATCGGACGAAGGTACTGGTCGTAGAGATCGGGCGTCACAGGAATGGAGCTCAGGCATCCCATGGACGGGGTAACTCGCAACGTTAGGAAAACACTACGATTGGTGTTCTGCGCCGTCGTGGTTTTGAGCCTGCGCCCGTTGTATGGTCACGACATCGCTTTGACGAAAACCGTTGAACGTCCACAGTATCGTCTGGATATCGATCTTCATCCTCAGCGACATCGCGTCGCCGTGCAACAGCACGTTCGCTGGACGAATCCGGGCTCTGTGGCGACAGACAAACTCGTTTTTCAGGTGACAGCGAACAACAAGCTCTCCGACGAGATGATCGAACTCGGCGAACGCACGGTCGAATCCCTTAGACTTGAACCGCGCCACAGCATCGATTATCGCGGACGGCGTTTTCATCTCAATCAGGCAACCGTCGACAGCGTTGATGTGCGCTGTAGCTTCGACACAGAGCACGACACGCATTTGCATGTGCAGCTTCCCAGATCAATCGAGCCTGGTGAGTCTGTTGAAGTTGATCTACGATACTGGATCGATCTGCCCCAGGTGATGGGGCGGCTCGGACAGCACAAAGGTGTTACCAATCTGTTGAATTGGTACCCGGTTCTGGCGGTCTATCGCGACAACGAGTGGAAGCCGGTTCCCTACATTCCCTGGCATCAGCCGTGGCACAACGAAGCAGGAGACTACGACGTCAACCTGCGTTTGCCCGCTGGTCAAAAGGTAGTCACCGGAGGCCACGTGGTGAACCGGGCCAATGA
>CAYZYB010000577.1:0-4153 GCA_964481505.1 uncultured Planctomycetaceae bacterium
ACATGCAGGTACGGCGTATTCGAACTCGCACACAGATGATGCATCTGAATCGATGATCGCATCCACACATCGACGGCTGCGTTATCAATGTCTTCGTCCGTCAGGCCGCTTTCGACCGGGCCGTTACGAACAAAACTCCCGCGATGACTCTTCGAAACTTCCATCCCAAGACTCGTCAATTCTCGCAACGCCATCTGATCTCGGATGTGCCAGACAAGATTCACCAAAGGCGACCAGGCAAACCGAGAGCTTACAACATTCTGAGCGATGCGTTGCCGGTGAGCTCGCAGCCTGAGCAAACGGTCGGAAGATTCGAACTGACGTGGGTCAATAACCGTAATCATCCGTGTCTTCCAGCTCCTTGGGTACACCACGCTCGTCCCACTGTGGCCGTTCTCCGCAACTGCCAGCGCCGCTTCGTTGTAGCCGTCGATATTGACGACGGCATCGAAATGCCCTCCCAAAACCTTGATATAACTATACGCCATCAGCTGCTGCGGCTGTTTGTAGCCAGACATTGCCATACGCACGATGCGAATCTTCTTGCCTTCTAGCTTCGCATGATTTTGGAGTCCCTGGCGGAAGATTTCTTCTCCTGCGAACGACGACTGCCAAGCCACCGATCCTCCTGCGATGCCCAAAATAAATTCGCCTTCGGAACGCGGATGCACCGACTCGCCAACGTCTTGAAAGCCAAGTGAATTAACGGGAACGCTTCGCCCAAAGATCTTTATGGCCGGCGAAACCTGCGGATTATGAACCCAGCCAAAGTACGGGTGGATTACTTCCGAAGCGCCCGCGGATGCGAGCGCACCACTGGCGATGCCGTGCTGGCGGCCCCTGAAACCTGCAAACGTGAAGCCAGCGCCCGTAAAATGGAGGCCGAAGAGAGCGATCCCTTCGCAGACGACATACGTCAACAGAAGCATCAGCAGCACAAAGACACGACGGCGCCGCTTCTTTTGCCGCGACCCGGAATTGGTTGCGTCGGCGCTTTTCTCTTCGACCATATCAGCCAGACTCGCGATGAACAGTGCAGTGAACGGGAAGACGCTCAGCAGAAAACGGAAGATGACGCCACATAAGAACAAAAAGGAAAGAAGAAGAAAAGGAAGGCAGCCGATGGTGTCCTGTACTGTCTTCATGGCGGCACCTTTGTGCGCAAATGGCAGGGCGCATGATGAAGGTGACCACTCGCCTACTGTTGCGGCTTGGGATTCAACACCTGTACGTCCTGCTCGTTATGGACAATCGCGGAAGACGCGTCCGGTGGGAACCGGACCTACGAGCTGATTCAACGCAAGGCCGCAATGACGCGACGTCGCAAAGAGCTTTCTGACATTCCCTGCGTCTCTGCGCCATTGCGACTTTGCGTTTTTGTCCACATCACAGCGTTTTGGACGATGAGCCAGCGAAGTAGGTCCGGTTCCCACCGGACGCATTCGCCGGAAGTGTCCGGTGGTGGGAACCGGACCTACGAACTGATTCAACGCAAAGCCGCAATGACGCGACGTCGCAAAGAGCTTTCTGACATTTCCTTGCGTCTCTGCGCCATTGCGACTTTGCGTTTTTGTCCGCATCACAGCGTTTTGGACGATGAGCCAGCGAAGTGTGTTTTCATTTATGACGCTTCTGGATACAAATCTGCCGCATGGCGGAATTCCTGTCCGGCAAGCAGGAACAACCACGTATGCCGGACATCGTCCTCACAACTCTCAACGCTCGCTACTGGCACAGTTCCTTTGGGCTGCGCTATTTGCTGGCGAATATGGGCGAACTGACGGCGCAGACCACGATGCTGGAGTTCGGCATTGGTGATCGAACGGTGGACGTGCTGTCGACGCTGCTGGCTCAGGAACCGCGGATCGTGGGCTTTGGCGTTTATATCTGGAACATCGAACCCATCACGAAACTCGTCGCCGACCTTAAGCAGGTTCGCCCCGATATCGTGATCGTGCTTGGCGGGCCGGAGGTCAGCTATGAAACAGAAGGGCAGGTGATCGTTCAGCATGCGGACTATGTCATCACTGGTGAAGCGGATGTGGAGTTCCCGAATCTGTGTCGGCGTTTGCTGAGTGCAGACGGAGGGGCGGAACCAGAGGGTAGCGGTCTAACGGTGTTGGCGAAGGGTGATCTGGAATCACCGGGGTTTCGCTCGTCCCTCGCTCCAACCCCGGCCACCCACACCGGCAATCGGAACGGCAATCGGAACGGCAAAGTTGCGGAGATCATTCATGCCGCCGTGCCTCCGTTGTCGGAAATCGCTCTGCCGTACGATCTGTACAACGACGAAGACATCGCCAATCGCGTGATCTATGTGGAGGTGTCTCGCGGCTGCCCGTTCACCTGTGAATTCTGTCTGTCCGCACTGGACATCCCGGTGCGATTGTTCGACCTCGACGAATTCCTGGCCGCCATGCAGTCGTTGCTGGACCGGGGCGTTGTGCAGTTCAAGTTTGTGGACCGTACATTCAATCTGAACATGCGAGTCAGCAATTCGATTCTGCAGTTCTTCCTCGACCGCTACCAACCGGGACTCTTTCTGCACTTTGAAATGATCCCCGATCGCCTGCCGGATGCGCTGCGAGAGCTTATCGCGAAGTTTCCCGACGGGGCGCTGCAGTTCGAAATCGGCGTGCAGACGTTTAACGATGAAGTGGGCGAACTTATCAGCCGGCGGCAGGACAACGATAAGCTGGCGGAGAATTTTCAGTTCCTGCGAGAACAAACGGGCGTTCACATTCACGCGGATTTGATCATCGGGCTGCCCGGTGAGACGGTGGAAAGCTTCGCCGCGGGATTCGATCGCCTGGTGGCACTCAGCCCACAGGAAATTCAGGTCGGTATCCTGAAACGGCTTAAGGGAACGCCGATCACGCGGCACGACGAAGAATGGCAGATGGTGTACAGCGATCACGCGCCGTTCGAAATCCTCAGCAACCGCTTGCTGGACTTCGAAACTGTGCATCAGCTGCGGCGGTTTTCGAGGTTCTGGGATCTGATTGCCAACAGCGGCAACTTCCGCGAATCGACGCCACTGATCTGGGGCGAGGAATCTCCGTTCGAACACTTCCTGAAGTTCACCGACTGGATTCACCAGGCCGAACAACGCACGCACGGCATACCGTTGGGCAGACTTTCGCAGCGGATGTTCGAGTTCCTTACAGAACAACAGGCTGTGCCAGCAGAATCCGCGGCGATGTCGCTGTGGCGAGACTACGTGAACGGCGGTCGTCGCGACAAGCCGGCCTACCTAAAGGGCTTCGATCTGCCTCCGCATCATGAGATCAGCGAAGCCAACAGCGAATTGCCAGACCGACAGGCTCGACACGTGGCGGTTTCGAAAAACGGGGACTAACTGCCTGCCCGGAGACCTTCGCCACCGTGAGGCAAACGGCGCCAACCGCGGGGTTTCAGCAGCAATTTGCCAGCGGCCAGCAGCCTGCCGCTCACAAATCGATGGCATCCGGACAGCGACAGAATTTTTGATCCGGACCGCGAGCTTCTGCGTTAACCAAAGCAGCACCTTTCTCGTACCTGGAGCAGAACACAATGATTCACGTTTGGGGCGTCGGCCCATCCTACACCGAAGTCAACATTGCCTCGTCACGCGCGGCCAGAGCCGATAATAAGGCGGATGCGGCTGAACTCAACGTCCGCCGCCTTGCCGCTCGCATGGACGGCATGGCGTTGGCATGTCAGGCGATGTGGGAGCTTTTGCAGGAAAAGACTGAGCTTTCAGACGAAGATCTGCTGCAGCGAATGCAGGAAGTCGACCTTCGTGATGGAAACGCGGACGGCCGCCTCAGAGCCACCACGACGGATTGCAGCACCTGCGGGCGGACAGTGAATTCTCGCCGCGGATCATGCATGTACTGCGGCACCGAAATGCAGTCGGACCAGGTCTTCGACCGATAGCCTGCCGAATTCTCGACAGGCCGATCCCCACGATCGGCCTGCGCCGGACTATTGGGTCTTTACACAATCAGAAGGATGAGTATCCTTGACGCTTAAAGGTGTCATCCTGAAATTGTGACTGAGGGGAACCGTGGGTTTGGCTGCGAATGTTCGAGACAGAAGGCGACAGAGTCGTTCGCGACGAAAGTTCGGTAATCCCGAACTCGCGAACCTCTCTGATGATGAACTCCTTGAC
>CAYZYB010000578.1:0-4137 GCA_964481505.1 uncultured Planctomycetaceae bacterium
CCTTCATACTTGACGTCAAGTCAGCGCTTGTTCCTGTCAATGCCACAACTGAAGTACGTCCGCAATTCCGGTTCAACAGAGTGCCGGGAGCTTCCAGTTACATACTATTCGTCAACAACCCTGGAAATCCGATCGTGGATACGATACCGGATCCCGGAACTGGAAATAGAGTGACTCACACACTGTCAACCAGCCTGGCCCGCAATGACTATCGATGGTGGGTTCGTCCGGTTCGAACGGTCAATACGAACCCGTTCCTCGGCCCCTGGAGCGATGCCGGCGAATTCAGCACTGGTGGCCGGGCAAGAGTCAATATTCCGGCGGCAGACAGCACCACCAATCTTACGATTCCCAGCATCGCCTGGTGGCCGGTTCAGGGGGCTCAGTCCTATGAAATCTACATTTCCGCTGCAGGACAGCCGGGGGCGTTGTACCGAGATCCGGGGATCACCAATCCGAATATTCGGGCAAGAACTTTGGCCAACGGCCAATACCGCGCATGGGTCCGCACGACTCTTTCAGACGGTAGCGGTGTATGGGGCCCGGGCGTCTCGTTCACCGTCAATGCCCCTTCCACAGGCTTGCAGACCACGACCGTCGGCCCAACAGCGCCGCTGTTCGACACCACTCCAACGTTCACCTGGCAGGCAACCGCTGGTGCTCAAACTTACGACGTGTATGTCCATCAGGGTACGTCATCAAGACTTCAGACAGGAATTACGGGAACGTCCTGGACACCCACAGCGGCACTGCCAGCCGGGGCAGCAACATGGCAGGTTCGACCGGTGACTTCGGCAGGCAATGGAACGTGGAGCGCTCCGATTCCTTTCAGCACAAATGGTCTGACCAGCCTGACTTCACCTTCTTCCACAACAGCAGACAGGACGCCAACATTCGCATGGCAACCCGTCACCGGGGCGGCCAGTTATGAACTGCAGGTCAACAATCAGACGACAAACGTAGCCAACGTGATTCGCCAGGCCGGACTCACCGGCACATCATTCACTCAGCCAACAAACTTGTCGGCCGGGAACTACCGAGCGTGGGTGCGAGCGATCCAAACGTCCGGCACCGCCGGGCCGTGGAGCGTGCTGTACGATTTTGTGATCACGGCGAACGAGCCGCAGGAAGAAGTATCCACTGAGTTATTGGTGGCCAGCCTTTCTTCGCTGGAAATGGTTCAGCAATCAGTCGAGGATGCATCCACTGTTGTCACGCACGGTGAAGCCACGGTAGCGCCACGGATCGTTGAGGAAGTTCACACACAACAACACCTTTTGGCGAAGATCGACGCGGTTGCAGAGACGGATGACGCTTTCGCGGAAGCCGAAGCCTGGCTCGCAGAAATCTAAATAACTCCTTCAACGGCCACCACAGCGCTCTTATTCCGACAAGGATTTATTTGGCCGCTGGCGGCGATATCGAGGCAGTATAAATCTGGTGTGGCGGACTTCCCGGGCGGGCTCGGCATTAGGTTATCAAGAGGCCCTCATCACCGACGGCGTTCTGACGCGAACCATGGATCTGACTCAGGCGACTGCAGATTTGTGAGACAAGTCATCAGGTCAAGCTCCCGGGCTCTTAGCACCGAAATCCAACGCTGGCGAGTATGCAACTGCCCAAACCGGTTGTGGCTGCTTCGTCCTCTGGCAGTTTTCTGGAAAATCCATAAGTCTTTACCTGAGTTGGCTTTATCGCAAAGCAAAACCTTCAATGTCGCTTGCCTCACGGATTTTTTCGTGGCGCTTTTACGGAGAACTATTATGGCGGTTGCGATTCGCACTGTTGCAATTTCGGCGAATTCTTGGCCGCGTTGCCGCACGTGATCATCTGTTCCCCTCTGGCTATTGCATCGCATCTTTCTCCAAACCCCCCAACGAACTACCGAGTAAACAAAAATGAAAATCACTTCCTGGCTTCAGCAGTTTCGTCAGTCCATGCAGGCTTCTCGTCGGCGCACGGCCACGACACAATATCGTCAGCCGGTGGAAGTCCTGGAAGACCGTGCTTTGCTGGCTGTGTTCACAGTCATGAACACAGCTGACTCTGGTGAGGATAGTCTGCGAGATGTGATCGAACGGGCGAACAGTCAGCCGGGTGCGGATACGATTGTTTTTGACGCGTCGATAGCGGGCCAGACAATCTCGCTGACGACCGGCCAGTTAAACATAACCGGCCCCGTCGCCATTAACGGCCCTGGAGCTGACCAGCTTGTCATCAGCGGTAATAATTCCAGTCGGGTGTTCGCCATTGGATCGAACGCGGAAGCCGGAAACTACACGATCAACGACGTGACTGTTGCCAACGGAGATACTGATTCAAACGGTGGTGGTATTTTGTTTGTGGACCATTCCGATCAGCTATTTTTGAACAGAACAACGATCCGAGACAACCACGCTAACGGCGGTGGGGGACTTGCCGTTGAGGGCGATGGCGGAGTACAGATCATGAATTCCGCGTTCTTCGGCAACACCGCCAGTTTCGGTGGTGCGGCGGCCATCATCATCAGCAGTTCCAGCAATTGGATTCAGAATTCAACATTCAGTGGCAACACCTCTCTCAGCGGTCAGGGCACAATCGAAACCTCGCCAACGACGCCAGGGGCGATACAGACGACGCGACTGCAGAACGTGACGATTGCAAATAACACCGGTGTTGGACTGAGAGATTTTGCATTTGATGGTACGACGAGCACTCTCGAGATCTTAAATACAATTCTGTCTGGCAATACGGCAGGCAACATGAGCAACGCCAACGCTGGCACTGGAAATTCATTGATTACATCACTGAATAACAACATTTCAGATGATAGTGCCTCGCAGCTGACGGGATCTTTCGATCAAATCAATACAGATCCATTGCTTGGCCCACTCGCTGATAACGGTGGGCCCACGTTAACGCATGCATTGATGCCTTCGAGCCCTGCCATTGATGCTGGCGACAATGCAGCAGTGGCAGGGCTCTCGACCGATCAACGCGGTAGCGGTTTCGATCGTGTCATTGATGGTGACGGAAACGGAACGGCAACAGTCGACATCGGGGCCGTCGAGGCTCCGCCCGCCGCTTACGTTGTGACAACAGTCAACGACGAACTGGATTTTTCCAACAACGACGTCAGCCTTCGTGAAGCGATTACTTCTGCCAACTTCTATGCCGGTGCTCAGGAAATCACGTTTAACTCGTCATTGACATCGAGCGGTACCGCAACACTTACGATGTCGTTGGGTGAGCTGCCGACGATTTCCGACAGCGTGACAATCACCGGTCCCGGGGCGGAACTGTTGGTTGTCGATGCTGATAACCAATCGCGTGTTGTCTCGATCGATGATGGCGATGCCGGTTCTTTTATCGATGTGTCCATTAGCGGTCTGACGTTAACCGGTGGACGTGCGATCAATGGCGGGGCGATCGACAACTCCGAACGGCTTGTCGTCATTCGCAGCACGATCTCAGGAAGCACGGCGACTGGCTTCCGCCCGGACTTTTATGGCGCTACGCTCCAGGACGGTTACGGTGGTGGAATTTTCAGCACCGGACAGCTTGTTGTGGAATCCAGCACAATCAGCGGTAATTCAGCATCGGAAGGAGGCGGCCTCTTTACGTCGGGGCCAGCTGACATTGTTAACACAACTGTTGCCAGTAATTTTGCTCGGTATCAAGATGCGCCGGGGTCAGGAAGTGGCATCAAGAGTTTCGGGGCTCTAACAATTTTGAACACCACGATCTCGGGAAATACGCGTGAAGTTGGGGGGGCAGTGGGTTCTGGCGGTGCATTGGAAATAGTGGGCGGAACCACCAGCCTCACGAATTCGATCGTGTCCGGCAACGTGTCCAGTTACACAGGACCACAAGGGACGCAGCTTAGCCCGGACAATATCTCCGGAACAATTAGCGGCAATGCAATGAACAATGTGATCGGAGCCGGCGGCAGCGGGGGATTAGTGGATGGCACGAGCAACAATCATGTTGGTGTCGACTGGACGATCGTCCTTGAAAACGATGGCACTGATCCGATTCTGAGAAACAACGGCGGGCCGACCGCAACGATTGCGTTGGCGGCAGGCAGTCCCGCTATTGATATGGGCGACAATGCAGCAGTGGCAGGGCTCTCGACCGATCAACGCGGTAGCGGTTTCG
>CAYZYB010000579.1:0-4127 GCA_964481505.1 uncultured Planctomycetaceae bacterium
GCCGTATCGGAAGAAACTTCTTCCGGCGTTACTCTAACTCCGGCCACACCAGGGTGACGTTAACCGTCACGAGGTCTTTGCCGTCGTTCGCAAAGAGCTGCACAACGCCGTGCTGCGTCCGGGAAGCCGGCAGCTCATCCAGTTCGATGCTGATGCGAGTCATCTGTTTTGTTCCCACCGGATTGCCTATGGGTTCGTAGTGGACATCGAGCGTTTCCGGCCACGCCATCGCGTGTGAGATTTCCCAGGATGTCGGTGCGGTCAGAACAACGCTGCTTTTTCGAGTGGCGTTGGAATGATCGCTGGCCATGAGCCGAACGTGCTCCACATTCAGCTTCGCTTCCTGCCCCGGCGGAAAAGCCGGGCCGTGAACAACCATCGGCACGGTCACAACCGGAAACTCCGCATCATCGGTTGTTGCCGTCACCAGTACGTGATGCCGCCCCGCCGGGATATTGCCCTCCACCGTTCCCACGATATCGGCCTTCGTTCCGGTCAGCGTTGCGTCGCCTTCTCCGATCGAATGAGCGGCCTGGATGATGTCCGAAATCGTGTTGCGTTTGATCTTTGCGGAAACAAAATCTGCCGTGGCACTCACGCTTTTTACGTGCAGCGGATCTTCGCGATAGTCACTGACGGCAACCTTAAAGTCGACCGGCTTGTCACTTCGCTGTGAAAGAAACAAAGCTCGCGGCTGAACGATCACCATCTTTTCCGGAAAGACGGCTTTGATTGTCAGTGAGGTTTGATGGGGCTTCGGATCGCTGTAGTGAACCGTCAGTAAATATTCGTGAAAGCCAGGAGTTTGCCGTGTCATGTCCAGCGGCACCTGAAGCGAACCAATTTCTCCAGGAGCGACTGTCTTCGTCCATTGTGGCGTCATGCAGCCGCAACTGCGTTCGACCTGATCGATAGTGACCGGTGTCGTGCCCATGTTACGAAATCGAAATTCCGTATTCAGTGTGGCGCCTGCTTTCACCGGTTCATCACCATGGTGATACATGTACGTCGCGAACTGCAGCGGCCGAGCCGGGCGTGTGATCGCCAGCGACGGATGCGATGGCTCCGACATCGAATGATAAAGCGATCCAGCGCACGGCAACAAAGCAGCCACGACGAACAGCCACGTTTTACCGGCAGCCGTTTTTTCAGGAGCGTTCGATTGACTGTTTTGAGACTTAGAATCCGAGGCCGTTTTTTCCGTCGTCATTGCGCTGGCTCACCATCCATGGTTGACTTTCAAAACCAGCTGCAGAATAGCGACTGCCCTGATTTCCCGGAACTCTGATCCGAGAACAAATTCGCCCATGGATTCATACGCCTGAGGCTAAGGATTCCCAGTGTTTAGCTGGAGTTTCCGCCTCACATTTTCAAAACGTCCCGTGCGACGTCTGGATTTTGCAATCCGGAAGTTTTTCCTTCAACGCACGAGCTCCCTGGGCGCCACATCCAGTGTTGTCTACTACAAGTAGCTTGAGTGTTTTCACGCCCACAAGCGCTGCCAGCCCCTGATCTGAGATTCTCTTGTTATGAGACAGCCGTAGTTCTTCCAGGCTCTTGTGCCCCTTAAAGAAAACGTCCATTCCTGCATTTGTGACTGAGTTCTTTCCTGCATTCAGAACTCTGAGGTTCCGAAATGTTCTGAACACGTTCGCCGACTTATGTTCCACGAGTCCCGCATTGTAAATATTGAGGTCTTCCAGGGCAGACATTCCTCTGATGGACCGGAATCCTTCCAGTTCAAATCGTGTTTCGCCCACCGAGAGCGTTTTGATCTTTGTTCGGCCGAATCCTTTAAATCCATCACCGGTCACGCCTGTGAAGGAAACGTTGAGTGCTTCCAGCGCCGGCATCTTTGATAGTACTGCCAGCGAAGCATTCGTAATGCGAGTTTTGCTCAGATTGATTTCCCTGATCGGCAGCGATGCCATTGCTGACACGACAGCGTCATCCGCAGCCGTTCCACTGAGGTCGATGCTCGAAAGCCTGGCCATCTGCCCCAGTGATGCCGCGGATACAGGGGTAATTCGAGTTCCCGAAAGCTGCAATGATTCCAGATTAGAAAGCGATGTCAGTTGGCCAACGACTTCGTCATTCGAAGTTGTGCCATTTAGCGAAAGCTGTTTGAGCGATGAGACACCTGCGAGCGCAGAAAGATCTTCGGGGCTTAGCCTGGGAGTTCGAAGTGTAAGCGTACTGAGATTATTCATCTTCGTGAGATGCTTGATACCGTTGCCACTGAAACCATCGTTTGTCTGGATCTCCAGTGTCGTGATCTTTGCGGCTGCTTCTGGTAATGAAGTGACTGTGGCCAAACTTCCATCGCTGATTTCATGAGATTTCAGCTTCAGAAACGTCGTGACCAGCTCTTCCGGCGATGGCGGTGCTGGAGCCGCTGGTTTTGGCGTGGGAGCTGGTGGCGCCGGTAGTGCTGAATCCGTTTCCGCGACAGATGGCTGTTCTGATTCTCCGGCAACCTTCGACTTAACATCATCAAGAACCGTCCCCGCCTGTTCGCAACCGCACGAAAACAGTGCCACGGAAAGGATTGTCGTGGCGGCAAGCTGAAGATGGTGGAACTTCTTACGTTTCATGGTATTGAGCCTTCTGATTTAGCAACAAACAATAACGCTATTCATGTAACCGTTCATTGTGCCTGCAACCCAGTGATACAGCAAACTATCGGCGTGATTTAAACCAGCTCGTATTCCACTAGAGTGCCGATACCTGAAGGCGCAATTGCGCGGAACGGTCCATTATCTGCCCCGACCGATTGACCACAGGCCAACGAACGGCAAAGATCTCAATAAGGCACCACACGAACGATTGCCGGTCCAGTTCTCCCCAGCCTCAGTTTTTCTTCTCTAACATCCCAAGCCTGGAGCTCATTGATGCGAACGATCGCTGTTTACATTGCCGTTCTGATGTGTCTGAATCCCGCGTTGGGGCAAGACAAGAAGAAAGCCATCCTGAACCCCGATGAAGCGGGCCCCGATTTCGACATTCAGGGGGAATACTCCGGGACTGTTGGAGACGTCGTCAAAATCGGTATTCAGATTATTGCTGACGGCGACGGGAAATTCCGCAGCATGGGATACCTTGGCGGTCTCCCCGGCGACGGTTTCGACGGCGCGGAAGAAAAGATGATTCCGGGCACGGGCGCGATGGAAGGGGATGTCTGCGTTTTGACTTCAAGCAACCCTGATCACAAGGGCAGGGCAGAAATCAAAGACGGCAACCTCACGTTGTTTGACGAAAATAACGTGAAGGTTGCGGAATTCGCAAAGGTCAAACGCGAAAGCCCGACGCTGGGCATGAAGCCACCAACAGGCGCTGTGGTATTGTTCGACGGGACAACGCCCGACAACTTCAAAAATGGCCGTATGTCAGACGACAAACTGCTTATGGAAGGCGTCACCAGCAAACAGAACTTTGGCAGCTACAAACTTCACATGGAATTCCTGCTGTCGTACATGCCTTACGCTCGCGGTCAGGGACGCGCGAACAGTGGCTGCTACCATCAGGGGCGATACGAAGTTCAGATCCTCGACTCATTTGGCCTCGAAGGTAAAGACAACGAATGCGGCGGCATCTACAAAATCGCAGCACCCAAAATCAACATGTGCTTTCCTCCGCTGTCATGGCAAACTTACGACGCCGAATTCCACGCTGCAGAGTACGATGATGCTGGCAAGAAAACGAAACACGCCTGGGTCACAGTAAAGCACAACAACGTGGTTATTCACGAAAAGCAGGAACTGCCGCACGCTACGACCGCATCGCCGGTGAAAGAAAGTCCGGAAGACGGGCCGTTGTTCCTGCAAAACCATGGAAATCCGATTCGCTATCGAAACATCTGGATTCAGCCGCTGTAAATTTCAGATTTCAGATTTTCGATTTCCCCACTGCCTTTATTTCTCTGCATGCCACTATGCTCCGTTTCCTGCTCCTCACAATTTCCCTCACCTCCAGTCAGCTCTTCGCGCAGGAAAACGCGGAAAGCCCATCGCCGACCGAAGCTGACTACTACAAACTGCTGTCGTTCCAAATCCCGAGTGACGTCAACCTGGAGTCCGGAGCAATAGAATCGCTGCCGGACGGAAATCTGGCGGTGTCAACTCGTCGCG
>CAYZYB010000580.1:0-4121 GCA_964481505.1 uncultured Planctomycetaceae bacterium
GTCCATCGGCCGGTGCGGGATCGTTTTGAGCGGAAGTGAGAAGTTCGTCGACAGTCATGATTCAAAGCAGATTCAAGAGCCAATACGGATGTAGTCAGAATGGTACGGGCGGCAGACTAACGGCAATTCTTCCAGGCTTCCATCAACTCAGCCGTCCAGCTCAATCCAAAGTCAAGTCGTTGAACAATCCCGCAATCTTCGTGAAAGCAGAGTACAACATCGGCACCGTATTCTAAACGCCCGCTGGCGCAGATTCGGCGGGAGTGGCTTGTGGCGGCACTGCGGTCGCGACAGGTGCTTCGAACGACTCCAGCGTTTTCAGACGTTTGGCTTCCTGCTCGCGTTTCAGATCTCGCAGCATGTAGGCCACCATCACTCCGATACCGATGCCACAGATCAGCAGTAGCGGCCATTCGTATCGCAGCATTCCATCAATGCGTGTGAAGAACGGGCTGTTTTCGCTTTCGATTCCGAAACCATTCTTGGCGTGCAGAGTCGCAATCGCGTTGTTGGACAGATGGAAGGCGATTGCTGGAAACAGGCTGCGACTGTGAATTGCCAACAGTCCCAGGATCAATCCCAGCAGTGCAGCGTTGAACGCCTGCTGCGGAATCATGTGAATAATGCCAAACATCAAACTGGAAACAATGACTGCGATACCCAATCGATTTCCGCGTGCCAATCCACTTAGAATGAAGCCCCGGAACGCGATCTCTTCGCAGATGGCGGGAGTCACAGCAAAGACGAGTATCAACTTCCACTCCGGAAGATTGGCGGAACTCAGAAGCTCGTTAATATGCCGCAAGCCTTCTGTGGGCGGTGGAGGCAAAAAGCCGCGTTCTACCATGAACGTCGAGAGTTCAATACTGATCGGATGCGCCAGAAAGGCCAGACCAACTCCCATCAGCATGCAGATTGTCGACGGCCGTCGGAGCCTGAAGGTCGCTCGCAGGCTGGTTGTTAGCATGATCCCCATGAAGATCGCCGGGCAGGCAATCATCGTCAATTGTTGAATCACGATCACTCGCATCACGCTGCTGCCCGCCTCCGAAGGATCGCTTAGATCCGGGCTCATATAGTTCATCGCCACAAACTGCAGAAACAGAATGATGATGAAACAGAATGTCGCTTCCTGAAATGCCGGCACGGGTTCTTTTGCCCTGGTCAGGCTCATGAACCAAACCTTCAGGTCAAATTTTTCAGCTTCACGGAACAACACGCCTTCGCTGTTGTACAGGTCAATGGCCCACCACAGCGCCAACAGGCTGTACCCGAAGCTGGAAACCAACACCGGCACCGCGTACATCAGCAGCTCGTTGGACGCAGAAGTCGATAGCAGCAGCCCTTTCAACAGAAGCGCCACATTGACAACCGGAATGACGCTGTACAGAGGCGTGATCTCCACTGCCGGAGACAGGCAGAACATCGTCAGCCCCATGATCACCATCAACAGCGGGGTAAGATAGTACTGTCCTTCTTTCGTCGATTTTGCGAACGTCGCCAGAGCCAGACAGAGCGCGCTAAACAGCGCGGCGAGCGGTACGAGCAGAATCAGCAGCCACATGAGGGCGTTCCAGCCTGGTAATTCCAGGCTAACGGTATCCGCCATCGCAGCGCCCATGGTCGATGCCATGTGCCGACCGGTGAATCCCATGCTAAGCAGGTTCATGAGTGCCGTTCCAATGCTGAACATCAGAATCGTCCCGAACTTACCCATCACCAACTCCACGCGGCGAGCGGGACTGATGAGCAGCGTTTCCATCGTGCCACGTTCTTTTTCTCCGGCACCAAGGTCAATCGCTGGATAGAAAGCTCCCGTGAGAGCCATGATCACCAGCATCGCGGGGAACAGCTTGCTCCACACATTGGCACTGACTTCTTCGCCGCGAGCGAGTTCTACATATTCCAGCCGCGCGGGATATTGTAGTTCCTGTCGCAGACCGGCCTTGGCGTATGTTTCGGTACGAAGCGACGCTTCCCAGTTCTGCAGTGCAGATTTCACTCGCCCAAAAGCGACGGCCGATTTGTCATCCGCACTGTTTCGAATGATCTGCAAACTCGGGATCGCTGCCTGATCTTCTGCCGCGATCGTTTCTTCCTGAAGCGCCTTGACGGATTCGGCGTATCCATCCGGCACGAGAACCAGCACCTGAATTCCGCTGTCCGCGAACGGTACGCTGAGTCGAGCCTGCATGGCAGCGAGCGCAGCCTGGCGGTCTGTTTGAGTTGATGTAGATTCCAGCGTTCGGAATTGTTTTGCCAGCGCCCGTCCATTGCTGAGCAGTTGTTCGCGGCTGTACTTCTGGCGGCGACCAGCGGGAGCCTCCGGGGATTCTTCTGTTTCTTTGATCGGAAGGTCGCTGATGATGTTCAGCCGAGACGAATCGTCTCCGGGCCCAAACCAGTCTTGGTGGATGCCGGATTCGTTCAGAAACGCTGGAGATTGCGGCAACTGGTCGGCGTTCATGATCACAACAGCGCGACGTTGTTCACTGAACGTCAGCATCATTTCGACCATGCCCAGTCCCAGCATTGGGTACAACAGCACAGGCAGAATTGTGATCATGAACAATGTGCGACGGTCGCGCAGCTGATCACGGACTTCGCGGAGAAATATGAATTTTACGTTCTTCCAGTTCATGCGCTCAGCCCCGCGGCTTCCGCCAATTCTGCTTCTCGTTGTTCGATGAGGTCAAAGAAAAGTTCTTCGACGTCTGGTTGGTCGTGCCTGTCTGCGAGTTCCGGAAGCGTCCCTTCGTCGACGATGCGGCCTTTGTGAATGACGGCGATGCGATCACACAGCTTTTCCACTTCACGCATGATGTGCGTCGAAAAGATGATGCACTTGCCCTGTTCTTTTAATGCCGCCACCGTTTGTAGCACGTTGCGAGCGACAAGCACATCCAGTCCGGATGTTGGTTCATCGAAAATGATCACCGGTGGGTCGTGGACGATCGTTCTGGCGATCGACACTTTCTGCTTCATGCCTGTCGACATTTTGGAACCAAGTCGATCTCGAATTTCGTGCATCTGCAGGATGTCGAAAATCTCTTCGATTCGCGTTTGCAGTTTGTCTTCTGAGATGCCGTACAGTCTGCCGAAATATTCGACCATTTCCCGCGCGGTCATGCGGTCGTAGATGCCTGTGTTGCAGGACATGAAGCCGATGTTGCGGCGGACGGCTTCGGCATCGTGCATCACATTGACACCAGCGACTTCAGCCAGGCCGCGAGTGGGTTTCAGCACGGTGCTCAGAATGCGAAGACAGGTCGTCTTGCCAGCGCCGTTGGGGCCCAGCAGTCCGTAGATTTCTCCGGGGCGCACTTCAAACGAAACATCATCAACGGCTTTGAATACGCCATTGAAGTCATGAAACTCTTTGCTCAGTCCCTGAACACGAATCATAGTGTCGAATCTTCGCCGAGGAGAGTGCCTGGTTGCCCGCAGTTCTGCTCACGGTTTGAGCCTTCGGGCGCGAAACCGCGATATTGAAGCAAAACTGCCCAGTTCAGGCTACCACATACAGGCAGCAGCGGCGGGTTTTCACTGCAAGGTCGCTCAGGTTTACGACTGCAGGATCGGCAGGATCGGCTTAGACGGTTGCAGATCGACTTCCTTTGCCTCATCGATGCATTCGTAAAAAACGTTACGTTGCCGAGGAGTGTAACCCGCATTTCGAATGCAGCGGCGAATCGATTCGAGCGACAAATGATGCACAGTGCCTGCCTGTGAGACCACATTTTCTTCGATCATCAGGCTGCCCATGTCGTTTGCGCCGAACGCCAGACCCAGCTGCCCGACCTTCTCTCCCTGCGTGACCCACGAAGACTGAATGTTCGGAACGTTGTCCAGATAGAGTCGACTCACGGCCTGCGTCTTCAGGTACTCGAACGCTCCGGCGGGCGGAATGTCGTCCATGTCCGTGTTGTCTGGCTGAAAGGTCCAGCTGATAAATGCTGTGAAACCACCGGTTTCATCCTGAAGCTGACGCACGCGTTCGAAATGCTCAATGCGTTCTTCCAGCGTCTCCACATGGCCAAACATCATCGTTGCGGTCGACTTGCCACCGAGTTCATGCCAGACGCGCATGACGTTCAGCCAGTCATCGGTCAGTACTTTGC
>CAYZYB010000581.1:0-4118 GCA_964481505.1 uncultured Planctomycetaceae bacterium
CCCTGTTCGTCAACAACCGTTCCGACGATGCTCAGTCCTTGTGCAAGGGCGATTTTCTGAGTCGGTTTCGCATCCGATTTCAGTTCAAACGTTTCGCGCGAAAGCGACCGCCGCAGAGCCTGGAAACCGGAATGTTCGAACGAAACAAACACCGGGTCTTTCGACGCCGGGACCATATCAAACTTCCATGCGCCGTCTTTGTCTGTTTTGATTCGCGTGCCGATTCCCAGTTGCGCTCGGTCGTCGCGAAGCTTTCTGAAATCAACATTGGGTTTTACTTCCACGCCTTCGACGGGTTTCCCGGATTCATCAACGACGATGCCTCCCATCATCCACCCAGCCTCAAGTGGTATCGTGACCCGATCAGGAATCGGATCGGGATGCTCGGTCGAAGACCAACCTACCCAGGATGGACCGTAGCCTGCTTTCTTGATGCTGATCCGCAACGTCGCCTGAACGTCAGGAACGATGATTGTCAGTCGACCGTTCTCATCGGTCAGCGCGAACGTACCGTAGCGCCCCTTCTTTTCAAAGGTGCCGCGCCGAATCTGCGCTGCTTCAATTCGCGGCGTTCCGCGGAATTCGACCGACGCATTCGGCACCGGTTTGCCGTCCGGTCCGGCAACGAACAGCCGTAAACGTTTTTCTGTGGGTGCCGCGTTGTTTTCGGTCTGGGGGACGAATGGCTTTGCCGTTAACAACGGCACGCAGAACATCAACAGCGTGACTGCCACAAGGCCCGCAATCAGACTTTCTCGAGTCAACCGCAACGGCTCGCGCAGTGGTTCACCCAGCAGTCGGGCGACTCGGCGACGGAGTTCTGATGGTCCACGACCACTGGCAGCCAGAGCGGTTAGTTGTGGCGTCGTTGTTCCTGAGAGCTCGGCAACTCGCAGCAGGGCTGCCGCATATCGAAGCTGCGGATCTGAGACATTGGCAGAGCGAAAGGTGATGTCGTCGCAACAGTATTCTCGTACAGCACTGATGCGGCGGCTAAGAAACCAAAGAACTGGATTAAAGAACAGCATGGCTTCCGCCAGTCGCTGTGCCAGGTGAATCCACATGTCATGACGTCGTATGTGGGCCATCTCATGAATTAGTACCAGTTCCAGTTCTTCGTTCGTGAGATTCGAAATGACTGACGCTGGCAACAGGATTGTTGGCTTGATGAGCCCCACAATCTGGGGCACCAGGACTTGGTTCGTGTGAACAAGAATTGGGACCGCCTTCATCGACCACTTTGAGGCCAGCCCGGCTACGAGCTTCGGCAAAAAACCATTCGTGATATTCCTGCTTTGCTTCAAGCCATGTTGAGATCGAAGCATCGGCCACAACAGTCTTGCGAGCATCAGACTAACGTCCAGAAAATAGACGACGGCCAGCCATGGAGCGAACGCCAGACAGACTGCAAAGGAGTCTGCGGTGGTGGCGACTTTCTGCGGAGTTGCTGCCTCGGCGACCATCGCAGTACCCGGCTTCGCCTGAGGCCTGTCTGGAGCTGCCTGGATCTTTTCTGTTTCCGTCCCTGCCGGTACGAACGCAACGACGTCCTCATTGAAAACCCAATCGGCTGCGGCGGGTGGTTGGGCTGGCTGCAGCGTAGAAAACTGTGCGTCAGTGGAATCAACAAGTGATCTCACATCGACGAGGTACCATGTGACTGGCAATGCCGCGATGGAAATCAACAGCGCCGCAGTATAGATGCTGTATGTACGTTCTGCTGACCCCGACCTGGAATGACGATCAACTGCGACAGCGAACGCGGTCAACAACGCAACCTGCCACAATGAATGAAGTAGCGTCAGGCACAGTCTGCCACTTAAAACAGGGTCGAGCCAATCCGGAATCATTGTTGGTTCTCCTTTGTCTTGCGTGCGATCAGTTTTCTGATTTCCTTCAGCTCGTCAGCATCTACATCAGCGGTCTCAAGCAGGTTAAGTACCATTGCTGACGGAGAGCCATCAAAAAGCCGTGACAGGATGTCGGACATCATCTGTCCACTAACGCCGTCTCTGCCAACTTTGGGTGAAAACCAGAATGACTTGCCGTCCTTTCGGCGTTTTAGGTAGCCCTTGCGATGCATGATGTTGAGCATCGTAATGACTGTGCTGTGAGCCAGGACGCGGCCAGCTTCGGTTTCCAGCCGAGCACGCACATCACGAACAAGCAGTGGTGATTCGTTCCACAGAACTTTGAGGATTTCGAGCTCCAGCTCCGTTGGGTGCTCAGATTCAGAACGCGCCATGTTCTGCGGTCTCCTGCTGACTTCATCTAATCAATTAGATGATAGTAGTTGCCGCGTGATTGTATTGCAAGTGAATCCTTTAATGTTTTAGATGATTGTTTTGTGCGAACGGGCGCGCGATTTGAGAAGTCCGGGTCTTGAGCGTTTCTTTGTATCCCAGAGTCCGAGGCCGAAATGTCGCTCCTGATTGACTCCGGGCTGTATGGCATGGCCATGAATTGACCGTAACTGTTACCGGGAGTTCAAACCGGCCGATCACCGGAAATCGCGACGCGGTGCATTTCGCGGCGGTGGCCGGAGTAATCGTTGAGGGCGTAGTGCAGGACAGAGCGGTTGTCCCAGAAGGCGACTGCTCCGGTCGTCCAGCGGAAGCGGCAGGTGAATTGTTCGTGGCTGGCGTGTTGGAACAGGTAGTCCAGCAGTGGGGCGCTTTCCTGCGCGGTCATGTCTTTGAATCGAACAGTGAATGTTTTGTTGACGAACAGCGCCTTGCGGCCGGTTTCCGGGTGAGTGCGGATGACCGGGTGTTCCTTTTCTTCGAGCGCTTTTTCACTGGGAGTCACCTGCATGTTTTTCCAATTGGTGGCCGATCGACCGTTGGGGCCGAACGGACCTTCAGCCGTATGAATAGCGGTGAGACCTTCCAGCATTCTTTGCATGCCTGAGGACAGTCTTTCGTAGGCGAGGTATTGATTGGCAAACAGGGTGTCTCCGCCCTGAGGTGGGGAATCGATGCTGTACAGAACGGATCCCAGAGCAGGGCACTCCTGATGCGTAACGTCGGTATGCCACGCGCCGCCGAAATTCATGCTGTCTTCATCAGCTTCGCGGACAACACGAATGATTTCCGGATGGTCGGGCAGGCCTTTGACGAAGTCGTGTTCTTCCAGCGGCCCGAATCGTTTTGCGAAGGCTATCTGTTGTGCGGGCGTCAACTGCTGGTCGCGGAAGAAGATGACCAGATGGTCCAACAACGCCTGGCGGATTTCCGCAATCACTTCATCGCTGAGTTCGTCGGCGAGCGACACGCCCGTGATCTCAGCACCGAGAGCTCCGGCGATCGGGGTGGCTTTGATGGTGTTGTCCGTCATTTTCTGTGCGCCTTTTTCGGTCAGCGATAGCGACTGTTTTCGCCACCGTCCCACATGTCGGGATTGGAGCCGAGAGCAGTCTTGAGTTCTGCGGTTGCCGCATTTAGCTGTTCAATGGTTTCGTCTGACAACGGTGATTCGATGGCATTCACGTTTTTCTGAATTTGGTCCGGGTGGCTGGCACCTGCGATCACACTGACGATTCCCGGCTGGTGCATGATCCACGCGAGTGCGACATCTGCCATCTCACGGTTAAGTTTACTGCAGATACCACGAATTGCGTCGAGCGCCGCGAACGTTTCGGATTCGGCCCCGGATTCGCCGTGTCGTGCCTGCGATCGTTTGCCGTCGAAGTGACGAGATCGAGCTCGACCGTCCGGCACATCTGCTGCACTCTGATACTTGTCAGCCAGGATTCCATGCATCAGTGGTGTGTAAATCAGCACGCCGGTCTTCTGCTGAATACACTGCGGCAGAATTTCAGCTTCAATCATTCGCCACATCAGATTGTACGGTAGTTGATTGGTTAACGGCTGCTGTATTTCGGAAACGTTCTGGAGATCCTGCAGTCCCATGTTGCACACGCCGACGTGCCGGACTTTGCCCTGTTCCTGCAGTCGCAGCAAGGCTCCCCAGCTATCAGCCAGCGGAACTTCGGGACTGGTCCAGTGTGTTTGATACAGGTCCAGATAATCGGTCTGCAGCCGTTTTAGCGATGCTTCGCACTCGGCCTGAATCTGGTCAGGCTGCATTGAATTCGGCGGGACCTTGGATGCGATGAT
>CAYZYB010000582.1:0-4118 GCA_964481505.1 uncultured Planctomycetaceae bacterium
CTTCAAAGGCGGGCAGGTCTATGATCATCCCGTGAGCTCCCTCGATGTCGCTGCGACCGCGGTTGCCCTGGCTGGTTTGGCGCACGATTCGCGGCTCGACGGAGTGAATCTCGCCCCCTTTCTTTCCGGCAGGAACGCTGCCGCGCCGCATGAAACGCTTTACTGGCGCTGGATTGCTCAGGCAGCAGTTCGCGAAGGCAAGTGGAAATACCTTCGTGGTGGGGCTCGTGAGTACCTCTATGACCTGCACAATGATCGTGAAGAGAAGCACAACCTGCTGACGAAGCATCCAGACGTTGCCGCGCGGTTGAGCTCAAAGCTCACTGCCTGGTCTGCCGACCTGCAGCCACCAGGAGTCGAAACGAAAGGCATGTCGACAGTGTGGGAAAGCTACTACGACTTTTACCTTGATGGAAAGCCGGCTCCCAAAGTCCGCGCGAAGTCTGTGGCTCAGGATTCCGAAGAAAACACTCAGGGCTGGGTGGTCCGAGGCGGTAAGCTGAAAATCAAAGAGGGAGAACTGGTCGTTCGTCCTTCAAAGAAAGGCAAGCAGCGGCCGTTCGTTGTCACGTCCGGAATCAAGTGGCCGAAAACGTTAACGGCAGTGGTCAAAATGAAGTCACCTCAAGCTGGCCCTGCAGGATTCGCGTGGCGCTGTTCCGGCCAAAAGGACTTCCAGCCCAATCAGGTTGCGATGTTCGATTGCTCGACCGAAAAGAACGAGCATCAGGTCTCCATTTCCGCCGTCGACCAAATTATCCACATGCGTTTTCTGTTGCCGCCCGGTGGAGCGAACATTGATGCCGTCAAGTTTCAGGACAGAGGTGGCAAGCAACTCAAGAGCTGGACCTTCGATTCGCCCCGCGCAAAGTAAATGCCCGCTGCGCCCGATCAAATAGTGAGTTTCCCGTGTGGAGTTCTACACAGTGATGGATCAAGTCGGCACCAACGTGTTATTGGAACGGCTTAAGGTCTGCTTCGCGATGGGTGTCGCGCTCGTTAGCCGCCCAGTGAAAATAGTTTAGATTCTGTTCGCAGATAAATCACACCGTTGCTGACGGCTGGTGTCGCTTTGCTGCCCTGCCCCAGTGATGTTTTGCCGAGTAATTCGTATGTGTCTGATGCGGCAATGACGACAACGTTTCCATCGAGATCAATACAGTACAGTTTTCCATCGACGCATACCGGCGAACCAAAGTAGTTGCCGCCCACGCGTTGCTTCCACACTATGTCGCCGGTGACTTTGTCCAGACAGCTGGCGATTCCCTGATCGCTCCACAAAAACAGCCATTCTTTGTAGATCAGAGGCGTCGGGACATGCGGTGTCTGCTTGTTCGTTCTCCAGGCTTCGACGGCTTCACTGTGATCGTCTGTTTTGCCAGGTTTGACGGCCACCAACTGGCGTTCGCCTCCAACACCACCACTTGTCGCCATAACCAGTTCGTCGGTGATCACTGGCGAACCAAGGGCTCTCTGGGACGCTCGACCGAAGACGTCGATGTGCCAGTTCTGTTTGCCCGATTTCGGATCAACGCCGATGATGCCTTCGTAGCAGTGAGTGAACACAAGTTCTTCTTTGCCGGCTTTGGGTGTGAAAACGCACGGCGTTGCATAGCATGCACGTTTGCCTTCCCTCGGAATCTTCCATCTCTCCACGCCAGTGCCTGCGTCGACAGCGAGCAGGAAGCTTGGTTGTTTCTGGTCGTTGGCGACGACGACCATGTCGTTGTGAACGATTGGCGAAGTCGCCGCGCCCTGCCCGTGAAGGTACGGCCCCTGTTCGTATCGCCAGGCTTCGTTGCCCTCGTGATCGTAAGCGATCAGAGGGGATGATGTTTTCGAATGCCAGGCAACAAAGACGTGGTCTGCATTTACACACGGCGTGCTGGAAGCAAAGCTGTTGTTTTTGTGCTTCTTGCCCGTTTGTAGCTTCAGTTCTTTTTTCCACAGAATGCTCCCGTCAACTGTGTTGATGCACAGCAGCAATCGCATCGATGTGTCTTCGTCGCAAGCTGTGACGAACAGCTTCGTTCCCCAAACGACCGGAGAAGAATGTCCCTTTCCTGGCAGGTCGATGTTCCAATTGTAATCGTCGTCGGTCCATACGGAAGGAACGGTTGCTGCATCGCTGACTCCCGTACCATTGGGGCCTCGGAAACGCGTCCATTCCTGAGCTGTTGACGCGCCTTGAAGCAGAACAGAAACCGAAGCGGTGAACAGGAGTCGCAGCATGAAATTGGCGCCGGAAGGATTTGTGGGCGGGAGACTTCTCCTTTCATTATGAAAAGACGCTCACTCTTCGTCTATGGACTTTGAATTTTGCTGGTCCATGTGAGTGCAGGATTTGCCTGGGGCCTCGTACAATTCAGAGTGGAGAATGTCGACTCGAACCGCGGGACGGAAAACAGATGAAATCGATATCTAAATGCGGCGAAGCAGCATGTATGGCTTTGTTGCTCGCTGTTTGTAGCACGCTATGGATAGCAAAGGCAGCTGGAGCCGATGAGGCGGTTTCTCCAAACATTGTCTTCATCCTTGCAGACGACCTCGGCTATGGAGACTTAGGATGTTACGAGCATCCGGTCGCGAAGACTCCTGTGATCGATCGGTTGGCGAACGATGGCGTCCGGTTTACTCAGCACTATTCCAATGGGCCGGAATGCAGTCCGACGCGAACGGCTTTCTTGACCGGCCGCTATCAGCAGCGAGCGGGCGGTTTGGAGTGTGCGATTGGGACGGGGAATGTGGGCCGCTATGACGACGCGATTCGACTGGCGGATCAGCGAAGTCTTGGTTTACCGGCCGAACAGACGGTGATTCCGGGTAATCTCAAACGTGCCGGATACGTTTGCGGGATCTTTGGGAAGTGGCATCTTGGTTACGAGCCGAAGTTCAATCCCATGAATCACGGATGGGACGACTTCTTTGGCTACACCGGCGGCAATGTGCATTACTTCAACCATCGGGAAACCAGCGATCTTCATGTTCTGTTTCGAGGTCGGTTGCCCGTTCATCGGGAAGGCTACATGACGCATCTGATTACGGATGATTCGATCGATTTCATTCGCCGAAACAAGCAGCGCCCGTTCTTTTTGTATGTGGCTCATGAGTGTCCGCATTTTCCGTTTCACGGGCCTGACGAAGCTCAGAAAAAGATCACTGCAGAAAACTGGATGGACGTTGATCAAAAATCGTACGTGGCGATGCTGGAAGATTTGGACGCTGAAGTTGGGCGGTTGCTGGAGGCTTTGGACGACGCTGGCGTGGCTGGAAACACAGTTGTTGTTTTTGCATCAGACAACGGTGGGTTTGCGGGCGCGGCAGATACGGGCGGACTTCGTGGCGCCAAGGGGACGACGTTCGAAGGCGGAATTCGCGTGCCGATGATCATTCGCTGGCCAGGCAGGATCAAGGCGGGTATTGAGTGTCACCAGCCGTGTCTGACCTTCGATCTGACACATTCGTTTTTGAAGCTCGCTGGTGCCGAAACACCCGGTTCATTGGAAGGAGATGATATCGTCGGGCACGTCGTATCCGGGCGTCAGGATTACAAACGAACCTTGTTCTGGCGTGGGAAACGCGGTGACAAAGTTTGGGCGGCGGTTCGTGATGGCGATGCGAAGTATGTTCGAAAAGTGGAAGGTGGCGTTACGGAAGAATGGCGTTTTGATCTGGCGAACGATCGAAACGAATCAGCAGGGATGATTCCTGGCGGGAACGTCGGGCCGCTGCAAAAGAAGCTGGCAGAATGGGAGGCCGATGTGCGGGCTGTGCGATAGCCGTCAGTTGCGAGGCGTTTTACCGGGTTGGGATGTGCGTAGAGCAAGCGACTCGCTTGCTGCTTCGGTTGCCAATCTAAGCGTCGACTAAACAGTTGGGGGTGTCTGTCTATTAGTCCCGGAGGAACGTCGGGATTCACAAGCGAGTCGCTTGTGCTACGTGGCGGTTGCCGGTTGAGTGCCGTGGATTCAGTTGTTTGTGGTTTTGACCGGATTGAATTCAACAGCCGCTCTCCCCAGCGCATCTCCGATCAGAAAATAGCTTTCAGCATTTCCGTACCAATGATGGCCATGGCCTGTGTTCGGTGACAATTCCTTTGGCCGAGCAAACTGGTGCGT
>CAYZYB010000583.1:0-4107 GCA_964481505.1 uncultured Planctomycetaceae bacterium
CTCCGTATATCGTCGAAGAAAATCCGGAGCCAGTCGCCGCAGCGTCGGGGCTAAACATCATTGGGCAAAGCGGCGGTTGCTGCGGTGGCGCCGCCGAAGATGAATCAACGACCGGGTGTTGTAGTTGAAGCGTTCTACGCAAGAATGTCTTCGGCCACTCGGCCAGCTACATCCGTCAGCCGGAAGTCGCGGCCTGCGTAACGGAAGGTTAATGCTTCGTGGTTCAGCCCCAGCAGGTGCAGCAGCGTTGCGTGCAGATCATTGACGTGCATTTTGTTTCGCGCGGCATAGTAGCCGTAGTCGTCGGTCGCGCCGTAGGCAAATCCACCTTTAACGCCGCCACCGGCCATCCACATCGTGAATCCGTGCGGATTGTGGTCGCGACCGTTGTTTCCCTGAGCCGTCGGAGTACGGCCGAATTCGCCTCCCCAAAGTACCAGCGTGTCGTCAAGCAATCCGCGAGCTTTTAGGTCTGTCAGAAAACCGGCGATGGGCTTGTCGACTTCTTTGGCGTTCTTTGTGTGGCCGTGATACAGATTCGAATGCTGATCCCATTGGACTTCACTGTCGCTGTGAGTGACCTGAACAAAGCGAACGCCGCGCTCCAGAAATCGGCGTGCCATCAGACACTGGCGACCGAAATCTTCTGTCACAGCATCGTCGATTCCGTACAACTGATGCGTCGCTTCGGATTCGGCGGTGAGATCCTGAGCTTCCGGCATGGCGCTTTGCATTCGAAAGGCCAGTTCAAACGAATTCAATCGGCCTTCCAGTGCCTGGTTTCGTCCCACAGATTCAAGATGGTCGGCATTCATCGCTTTGATGAGTGCAAGCTGTCGCTCCTGAACCGAAATGCTGATGCGGTCGTTGCGAATGTGCTTCACCTTTGCCTGCGCAGCGGCGAGACTCGCGTTACCGATGGGCGTGCCCTGACAATGAGCCGGCAGAAACGCAGCCCCCCAGTTGTTGACACCACCGTGAGCAAGCGTGGGGCACACGGTCACGAATGCCGGCAGGTTTTGGTTCTCGGTGCCGAGACCGTAGACCACCCACGCCCCCATGCTCGGTCGCACAAACTGATCGGTGCCGGTGTGCAACTTTAGCAACGCTCCGCCGTGAGCGGGATTGGTTCCGTGAACAGATCGAAGAATGCAAAGGTCGTCAATGTGCCGAGCCACATGCGGAAAAAGCTCACTCACCGGCAAGCCGCTTTCACCGCGACGGCTGAATTTCCACGGCGACTTCAGCAGGTTGTTTTGCTTGCCAAATGTCACTCGCGGCAATGCAAACGGTAACGGCTTCCCGCTATCGCGAGTCAGTAACGGCTTGGGGTCGAAGGTGTCAACATGCGACGGACCACCCTTCATAAACAAAAACACAACCCGCTTCGCTCGCGCCGTCAAATGTGAAAGTTGCGGCGTCAAAGGTCCGGATGTTTCTTTCGCTGCGGCAGAAGTTCCCAGCATCGCCGTCAACGCAACGTGCCCAAAGCCAACAGCGCTGGACTGCAGAAGTTGGCGACGATTTTGCAGGCTGAGGTTCGTCATAAAAGCAACCAGCTACTTCAGGTAGAGGAATTCGTTACTGGCAAACACACTTTGGCACAACAACGTCCAGCCCTGATGCCGCTGCTGCTGGTTCACTACTCCGGTGGCTTCAGAAGCGACGTTGAGGTCCGACACGAATGTAAGAGCACGTTGAATTTCTATTTCCATGGGCTCTCGAGCGAACGCTTTTCGATACAGCGAACGAACGCGATCTGTGTCGGTCTGGTCCGCCATGTCTAATAGTGTGGCGGCAAATTGCCCGGCTGAATCCTGCACCAAACCGGAATTCATCATTAACAGTGCCTGCGGTGCAACAACGGTCGAATGTCGCAGTCCGGTCGGCATCGTTGGGTCGGGAAAGTCAAATTGTTCGAACAGCGTGTATAGATTGTTGCGAATGATCGGTAGATACAACGACCGCCGTACGCTGTCGTATTTTGTGTGATCCTGAGACGTGTGATTGAAAACGAACTGCCGATTTCGCAATGGAACAGTCTTACCGCCCAGCTTCCGATCAAGTCGACCCGAAATCGCCAGCACCGAATCGCGAATCTGTTCGGCGTCCAGCCGATGAACACGGAAATGTGACAACAGCTGATTTTCGGCATCCGTTAGTGCCGTCACCTCCGCAGCAACAGCGACGGAGGACATTTGATAGGTGTTGGACTTGAGAATCAGGCGATGCAGATCTTTGACAGACCAGTTCGATTCAACAAAACGACGGGCCAGCCAGTCCAGCAGTTCCGGGTGCGAAGGACGATCGCCGAGCTGTCCGAAATTTTCCGGAGTGTTGACAATGCCGCGACCGAAGTGCCACCCCCAAACACGATTCACCAGGACACGAGCTGTCAGCGGGTGCTGAATTGTCGCCATCCAATTTGCCAACTGTAGCCGTCCGCTTTGCTCCCTGGGAAAGATTGGTCGGGCGCCAGAAACTCGCATAACCTGCGGGAAGTCGCGCGGCACCGGGTCACCTGGAGACATGTGGTTACCGCGGACGTAAACTGGAAATGTCGTCAGTGTCTCGTCCTGCTCACCAACTCCCAGCACCGATGGTTCGTCTTCCGCTCTGCTTTCGACAACCCTCGCGATTTCCATGAGCCGGTTGTATTCGGCCAGAGTGTCGGCATCGAACGCATATTCGACCTTCGGCGGAACCGCCAGAAAACCTGACAGATCATACAATGCTGCGCGAACTGCTTCGAGGTGGGCATCGGGCAGCGTTTTCGTCGCTGGAGCTTCCGCTTTGGCGGCTGCCAACGCAGCTTCTGCGTTCTCAAACAGTCTGCGGTAGTGATTTTCCACAGCTTCTTCGCCGTTTTTTGCCAGTGAGGACCACGGAGTGAAGAATGGATCGTCCTTGTTGTATTCCAGGTGCGTTCGGCAGTGGTGCAAAATTCGCGGATGGAGGTTGTATTGCTCTGCGATATCTTCGACGACAGAAAGCGGAGCGGTCGATGTGAACTTCGTCGCCGCCATAAGATATTCCGCCGCCTGCGAACGAGCTTCATTACGAATGCGGGCGATGTGTTTGTTTTTGAAGGAAGTCGCTGCACTCTTTTTGGCTTTGATGTCCGCGTCGACCTTCTTCAACGCTTCGAGCTGTTCTTCCGTCGCGAAAGAATGTTCGTGCCAGTGCTTGATCGCACCAGTTTTCTTGCCGGAAAATGTTCTTGTGTTCTTGAAGATCGCTGCCAGCGAGTAATAGTCCGTTTGTTTTAAAGGATCGAACTTGTGGTCGTGGCAGCGCACACAGCCGAACGTCATGCCCATGAACGCTTTGCCGACGGTGTCGAGCTGTTCGTCGATGGTGTCCATGATGAGCTTTTCCATATCGGGTTCGGCCAGGACTTTCGCACCCAACACAAGGAAACCCGTTGCCGTTCTGGTTTCCAGCGTCGCATCCGGAAGGAGGTCACCGGCGATTTGTTCGATCAGGAATCGATTGAACGGTTTGTCGTCATTGAACGCATCGACAACGTAGTCGCGGTACCGCCACGCATTGCCGAAGGCGAGATTCTCATCAAGCCCGTTCGAATCAGCATATCTCGCGACATCCAGCCAGTGACGTCCCCAGCGAACACCATATTCAGGGGAATCCAACAGGCGTTCTACCAGCGTGTCGAACGCCGCTTCCGTTTCGTCGGCCAAAAACCTGGTCACTTCCTCTTCGGTGGGTGGCAAGCCGATCAGGTTGAATGTCACGCGGCGTATCAACGTTCTCTTGTCCGCGGGAACTGCCGGTTGCAGGTTGTTTTCTTTGAGCTTTCGAAGGACAAACGCGTCAACGGGATTGCGGCTCCAGTTGCTTCGATCAACTGCGGGTACGGGTGGATCTGCCACAGGAAGAAACGACCAAAACTTTCGGCCATCTTCGATGCTCATCCCCGTCGGGCCTTTACGTCGCGGCGTCGTCGCCAGCACACGCGGGTCTGGCGCCCCCATAGTGACCCACTTTTCCAGCGTGGCGACGGCGTTCTGTGGCAACTTGCCGTCGGGCGGCATCTGAAGGTTTTCGTTTTTGTAGCGAACGGCGTCAATCAGCAAACTATCGTTCGGC
>CAYZYB010000584.1:0-4105 GCA_964481505.1 uncultured Planctomycetaceae bacterium
GACTGAAAATGCGGCCCGCTTGTTCCTGAACGATCACGACCAACCGTTCATTGATGCATGGGTAAAATCGGGCGACGATTCAGAATTTACGGCGTCGATTTTTCTGCTGGCTGGTCGGCTGTATCCCATCAAACTGGAGTGGTTTACAATCAAAGAAAAGACAGCGTCGATTGGTTTGTGGTGGAAGCCGCCGCATAGTGTGAGCCAACCGATTCCGGGCCGGCATATGTCTCCGCAGTACACGCGCGAAGTTCTGGTAATTGAAACTCCGTTCCCGCCGGACGATCGCAGTGAAGGCTATATTCGCGGTTCTGCAGTTTCGCGGGAATGGCACGAAGCAACCACGTTTGCGGCCATCGAAGCGGTCGACAAATTGACTCCGATGCTTAAAGAATTCGCAAAGCTCGATCAGAAAGATGGTGACGAGAAACGCCGGAAAAAACTGAAAGGCTTCTGCGAAAAATTCCTCTACCGCGCGTTTTGCCGACCGCCGTCGGACAAAGATCGCGAACTCTATGTGGAGCGTCAGTTTACCGAAGGAACTGCAACGGATAATGCCGTTCGCCGCAGCATGCTGGCTATTCTCACATCGCCGCGGTTTCTGTTCCGCAACGTCACCAATGAAAATGATCTCTACCAAAAAGCATCGCTGATATCGTTCGCCCTTTGGGACTCCGCGCCGGACATCTATCTCCTGGAAGCCGCGGAAAAAGGCTGGATCAAAGGCGATAAGGGGCTGCGAGATCAATGTTGGCGACTGATGAACAGCTACCGCGGGACAGTGCGGATTCAGGAATCACTGCGGTCCTGGTTGAATCTCGAACGACTGGAAGATGCTGACAAGAATGACGAGCAATTCGTTGAATTTTCCCCGGAACTTTTTGCCGACATGAGATCGTCGCTGGAACTTCTGCTACACGAAGTTGCTGTTAGCGAAGATGGTGGTTTTCAACGATTGATGACAGCCGATGAAATCTGGATGAACGAGCGTCTGCGGAACTTTTACGGTGTCAGCGCGGCCGAGGAGGCATCGTCGGAATTCACAAAAGTGGCTTTCGAAAAGGACCAGCGCGCTGGAGTTGTCTCTCACCCATTCTTACTGACGGCCCTGGCGTATCGGGACACGAGTTCACCGATTCATCGAGGCGTGTTTGTTTCGCGAGGTATTCTTGGACGCACGCTCAAGCCACCTCCCGATTCTGTTTCACCGGTGGCTCCTGATTTGGAACCGGATCTGACCACGCGAGAACGGATCGCTAAGCAGACGAGTCCGGTGATGTGTGCGAATTGCCACAAGATGATTAATTCCATCGGCTTCGCGCTGGAGCACTTCGATGCTGTTGGGCGAATGCGTGAGAAGGAAAAGAGCAAGCCCATTGATGCGTCCGGCAGTTATCGCTTGCGGTCTGGTGAACTAACGAAGTTCCACGGTGCCCGAGAATTGGCTGCGTTTTTGGCGACAAGTCCGGAAACTCACCGTTCTTTTGCCCGGCAACTGTTTCACAATATGGTTCAGCAGCCGATTCTGGCTTATGGGCCTGATACGATTGATCGACTGGCTGGTCTTTTTGCTGACCACCAATTCAATATCAAAAAGCTCATGGTTGAAATCGCTGTGACCTCCGCGGCGAAAGATCCACCTGATGCGACTTCCGCAAAACCCTGACATTCGGTTCTGATCAAAGCTATGAATACACGCCGTAATTTTCTGCAGCAGCTGGGGCTGGCGTCCGCGACATTGCCCTTCGTTTCGAATCTCGATGCGTTTGCGTCTAAGGCGACAGCAAAGACTCGCAAGCAACGACTGGTGGTCATGTTCAGTCCGAACGGAACCGTGCCGTGGGATTTCTGGCCGGAAAAAGAGGGGGCTGATTTTGACATCAAACCCATCCTGAAACCGCTCGAAGCCTTCAAAGATCGTATGTTGGTGATGAAAGGAATCAACACCAAGCTCAAAGGCGACGGCGATCGCCACATGCGCGGAATGGGCTGTCTGCTGACGGGTGCGGAATTGTATCCGGGAAACGTTCAGGGTGGCTCTGATACTCCAGCAGGCTGGGCCAGCGGAATCTCACTTGATCAGGAACTCAGCAATCTGCTGCAGTCAAAAAAAGAAACTCACACCCGATTCGGTTCGCTCGAGTTCGGCGTGATGGTTCCCGACCGCGCTGATACGTGGACGCGCATGAGCTACACGGCTGGCAACAAACCGGTGGCTCCGATTGACAACCCCTACCAGATGTTCAAAAAGCTGTACGGCCAGGTGAAGGACCGACAGCACCTCACCAGCATCATGGACGAAGTGCAGGAAGACCTGAAACGGATCAGCAGTGTGATCGGCAAAGAAGATCGCACGCTGCTGGAAGAACACGCGGCGTTTGTGCGTGCGATGGAAAAGCAGCTGAAGTCTGACAAAGACGAAGTCCTGAATCACGCTGTCCCGGAATTAGCAGAAGGAGTGCGTGAAGAGAACGACAACATTCCAAAGATTACGAAGATGCAGATGGACTTGCTGGTCAACAGCTTTACGAACGATTTCGCTCGCGTTGCTACGTTTCAGATTACGAATTCCGTTGGCCAGCCGAAAATGACATGGCTCGACATCAAAGAAGGCCACCATCAACTGTCTCATGAACCCGATTCCAACAAAAAGGCACATGAGAAACTCACGAAAATCAACACCTGGTACTGCGAACAGCTGGCCTATCTGACGCAGCGGCTGGCCGAAACCCCGGAACCTGGTGGTGATGGTTCGCTTCTCGACAACACCATAATCCTGTGGGCAAACGAGCTCGGACAGGGAAATAGTCACACCCTGGACAACATCCCTTTCGTGATGGTCGGCAATGGGCTGAACTTCAACATGGGGCGTTCATTGAGATTCAACGGTGTGCCCCACAATCGCATGCTCATGTCCATCGCCCACGGCTTTGGTCATCACGTCGACACCTTCGGCAAGAAGGAATTCTGCGGCGATGGCCCACTGAATTTTTCGTAGGCGGTGTCCAGCCGACGAGGGTGCGTCTCGCAAAGCGGCGTCGTTGTCCGGGGCGTCAGGCAGAGACGGTGATATGAGCGATGCAGAGACAGTTTTGACGAATTGTCTCTGCACCGCTGCAATGCGACGACTTATCGCTGCCAGCCAGTTGCCCACGCGTTGTGGCCGCGAGGCTGCACGGCGACTGATGTTGTTGGCGGAGTGCTGAGCCTGTGCCATGGGGCTCGGTTCAACCCAGGTTTGAGTTGCGTCGTTTGGCATTGGCTGAAGCGGTTCCGCTGGTGCTGCCGGGACAGCAGGAACTTCGCCGGCTGGCATCGGTTGAGCTGTCGATGGTGACGGCGGTACCGGTTCCAGTTGTGGCTGTTCCAATGGCTGCTGCAGCTGTTGCTCTTGCTGACTTGGTACCGGCGGTGGAGAAGGCGCGACGTCTTCGTTATGAGTCGGAATAGCAGACTCAGCGAAAGGGTCTTCTGCAACAACTCCCATTCGGCCCGCAAGAGGAGAGCGGTCGTAATGGATCGTTGGATCGCAGGGTTGATAGTCGTCGCTAGCGGAAAACTGCGGATCGCATGGCAATTGTTGATCGCACGGCATGGGAACGTAGTTTCTCGTTCCGCAGCCTTCGTTGGTGCAACTCCTCGGAGCACAGCATGTTGCATCCGTGCAGCCGCGTTTGCAATGGGCACCGGTATGATGCTTTGAGCAGCCGAACAGCTTTGCGAAGAGTCCTCGGCCTGCAGCAGCCGTTTGACAAGAAGGTGCTGCGGCACAACAGCCACGCTGACAGTGCCGTGGTGCCTGGCATTTTGGTTCCCGGTGTCGTTGCGTTTGGCAGCAGCCTTCGGTTGTGCAGCAATTTGACGCCAGCGGTTGAGCGTAATGTTGTACGCACCGGCTTTGTGGTACGCATACCGAACGAGGAATGCAGCAGGTTGGTTCGGGTGTGCAGCACTGTGGTTCAGAGACGCACGGACCCTGTTTTGGACAATGGGAGTGTTTACGGCATAACCAACCAAACAACCCTCGCCCATGTCGCTTGCATGGAGCCGGTTTAGTGGGCCGGCATGTTGAGCCACACCCCTGTGGAGCACAGCATGATGGAGC
>CAYZYB010000585.1:0-4105 GCA_964481505.1 uncultured Planctomycetaceae bacterium
CTTCATGGCAATCACAATCAGATGTGACGAACGCTCAGCATTAGACTTCAGCTTCTCAGCTTTGGCCGGCTTAAAACCGTCGGTCGGTGTCACGCGTTCGTAAATTTCGGCCAGAAGCTCTCCAAGACGTCGACGTGCTCCCCCCGTGAAGACGAAGAACCGCCAGGGTTCTGTCTTACCGTGAGTCGGCGCCCAATTGGCATTGCTCAGCATCTGCCAAACAACGCTATCTGGTACAATCTGTGTTGAGAATTCTGACGGCTTGATGGATCGCCTGGTTTCCATCAGCGTCGTGACCGCGATCTTGTTATCGGCATCATGAGAAGGTTCGTTTTGCTGTTTCATGAGGCAAATCCAAGAGGAAACTCGCGGCCCAACCTGTCATAAAAACAGGCCAACAATCGCATCCCAGCGAGCACAAGGGCGCGGGAGAGCTTTTTTCAAAATTTCTACAGGCTGACTATTTAGCGGTGTTATGCGCGTTGCCAGTGCGCATTTCAAATCGTAGATTAACAATTAAGCTGGCTCGTTGTGAGTTCCAGAACCGAATTCCTTTTTTCGCCTTCCGCGCTTCATTCTTGATGTCGAAATGCGGGCGACGATCTCTGTGTGACACCATCTCTGGCAGTTCCTCTGCATTATTGGAGTGTCGGCCAAAGAAGCACGGAGAACGAATTCAAACGGGGCTTTTACAGACAGCTTTCCGACATAGTCGACCTTCGACTGGTTGTGCCGGAAGTCTGGCGTTTTACTGCTGCCGTTGTTGGGCTCAGTGCTTTTGTGTTTTTTGAGCTGCATAGCTCGGAGTGAGTGATGAGTAAGAACATTTTTGTTGGAAGCCTTGCATGGGCAACTACATCAGAAGGCCTGGAACAGGCGTTCGCACAATTTGGAACAGTGACTTCAGCCAAAGTCATTTCGGACCGTGACACGGGCCGATCGAAAGGTTTCGGTTTCGTCGAAATGGAAACCGGTGGCGACGAAGCCATCGAAGCACTCAACGGCTCAGACCTGGACGGTCGGTCCATTGTCGTCAACGAAGCCCGACCACGCGAACCACGTCGCGGCGGTGGTGGCGGCTACGGTGGAGGAGGCGGCGGCGGTCGCTATTAAGCAACTGACGGAAACGACGTTTCATGTGAAAGCCCGGCTGGTTAGAGCTAATGTCCAGGCCGGGTTTTCCTGCGTGCCTGCCAAGGGAAAATCACTGCACCTGAGTCGCGAACGGTTCGATTTCCAACTCGGCCTGCCCTTCATGAATGGTCACAAGGCAATCAGACTTAACATCCGTCCATGACTGTGTTTTTCCGGTCGGCCAGCGGACCGTTAACGTGGTCAGCACAACCGCATCGTTAGTCCCGATCAGCAGATCGATGGGGCTTTGTCCCATAAGCCCGTTCGCTGGAAACGCATCACGAACGACTGTGCGTTCGCCACATAGTGCTGTTACTCTTGCGCCAATTCCGAAACGGTTGCTCTCTCTGCCAACGAGCCGAACCTGCACTCGATGAGTATCCTTCGGAAATTGGTTTTTAAACATCCGCAACGGTACACCGCCAACGTTGCTAACGAGCAAATCTGGCGCGTGGTCCGCGTCGAAATCCGCGACAACAACAGAACGCGAATCGGACTCCAAATCCGCAGCAGACGCGAACGAAGCATCCAGAAACTGTTTCCCATCCGCGTTCAGAAAGAACTTATTCCGCTCATACGCACTCAGGTTATATCCCTCTCGCACCATGCGGAACGGGTTGTCGACCCAAAATTCGCCTGCCTCCGCATCAAGTGGCCCGAGTGCATCAATCTTATGATTCCGATCGAATGGCTGTGTCACGACAGCCCTCCACAAGCATGTTCAACCGTCAGGTTTACCTTTCACAGAACTCAGAAAACCAGCGGTCGCGTATGCATCCAGCAAACCATCGCAATTGAAGTCAGCAAGTGCTGGCGCATGAGCCCATCCCACCGCATTGACTCCAACCTGCTCGCTAACTTCCTTCCACGACTCGCCGTCGTCCGACAGTTGATAAAGACGATTGCCGGCACATGAGCCTTTGATTTGTTCGTACACTCCCGGCTCGTAGTCGTCTTCGTCCACGTGACTAATAATTCGACGTCCCATCTTCGAATACATGTTCGCAACATAGATCTCAGTGCTGCCATCGCCGTCAATGTCGCCTACCGCGACACCCATGCTGGTTGCGAAATCGGCCGTTCGACTGACTTCACTAACGTCTCGAAAACTTCCGTCTCCGTTGTTTAGAAAAAGGGAGTTTTGAGCAAAATCGTTAGCGACATAGAGATCCGGATAGTGGTCATCGTTGGCGTGCAGCCATGCGGCGGAGAAGGAGTGCTTCAGACCGCCTTCGACGCCGGCAGACTTCGCCACGTTCTCGAAAACACCGTTGCCCGTATTTCGCCAAAGCTCGTTTTCTCCACCAGAATCGTCGTCGCCCACCCACCCCTTCTGCCTTGCGGGTCTCTCTGTCTTCGAATGTTGAAACAGAATGTAGATATCAACCAAACCGTCACAGTCGAAGTCTGCGATTGCGCAACTCATCGGTCCTCGACCAATCCGCAGCTTTGATTCAGCCGTCATGTTCTCGAAACGATGTCCATCGACGTTGCGGTAAAGATCCGGCCCCAGCAGGAGATCCTGAAGACCATCGTTGTCAACATCCAACCAGCTAACAAGGCAATTCAGAGTACCGGCTGGAATACGAGTGCGCAGTCCGGATTCAGAAGTCACCTCTTCAAACGAACGCCCCTCCTGGGAATGCAGCAGCCATGTCTGCCCCGTCGCTTCGGCAACAATCAGATCCTGAAAACCATCATTGTCATAATCGGCCGCAGCAACTTGCCGGGTATAAAGCTGAACTCGGTCCGGCGGCGCTGTCCAGTTATCGTGCATACCCTGTTTGTTTATTCCAAATTCGTTCGTGACCTCTTTCATAAACACGTCGCCAACACGGACCGTTTCCGACTTCACGTTCCAGTGTGTAAGCACTCGACGCCCTCGAATTTCTTCGTCCGATCGAAATTCACACTGCACATCTGCAGTCTGCAGGTATTGAACCTGCTTGCCGTCTTTAGAGGTTCCTTTGGCCGTGAGCAGCACATCAAGTTGCCAACGGTTTGTCGAGTCTTCTCCATCTGCCCTGGAAATATGGAGCACACGCAATCCGGAACCACCGGGTGTCGCAATAAGCCCGGACCGTTGAAGCATGCGAGCCGGAAAATCAGTACGCGATACGGACTCCGTAGAATTACCGGCGGCGTCCCACATCTGTTGAGAAACAACAGACCGTTCGATGAGTTCAGGATCGTGATCTGTGAACCAGGTGGACGTAAATGTATCAGTGAGAAACTCGTCAATCCCCATCGAATCCTGTTGCACAACTGCCTTCGACAACGGCTTGCCAACATAGGTCTCGAGCTCAAAAGTAAGGTGCTCCGTATCCCAGATAAACTGCTGCTTTTGCTTATTCAGTTCCGGGTGTATGGCAACTGATGTTGCCGTCGCCGCCATTTTGCGGCTACTGCTGTCGCCAGCTGATTTTTCTACTTCATGCGAACAACCTATAGCGAACACGAATAGTGCAGCTGGAACTGTTAGTCGAGCCATCGAGAGTGTGGGGATCTGAAAACTCATGAACACTTTCTCGCTGGCAAAGAACCTCAACAACCTGCTCACCGATCGGTACTGTACTGAGGAAATCGCATCCATTCCACGACCGCTATGATGCTAAGTTGAGCCAGATTCAGTCAGGCGATTAATGATCAGTTGTAGGCAAACATGTAATTTTGACGAAAACAAGTACTAGGGGAGCGATCAAGTTCGATATTCTGAACATCGAAAAGCCGTCCAACACTTGAAAAATGCTCCAGGGGAAAAAGGACTGTCGCTATCTTTCGTTTTGTTTCGACACTGAATGGAGTCGACAAATTACTACGTTTTTTTCCGAGAACCGAAGGTGAGGCACCCTTAAGCCGACCACAGCGGGTGTTCACCGTACGACAAAACACACTTTGAGCGAAAATCAAGCGTTAGATGGTTATTAATAGTACATTATTAATGGAACATATTGCTGCCTCAAGATACGAT
>CAYZYB010000586.1:0-4096 GCA_964481505.1 uncultured Planctomycetaceae bacterium
ACTGCATCGTTAGCGTTGAGCGTCGTCAGGTGGGCGGTTGCATCGATCTGGCCTTCGTGTTCACCAGACAGTTTGCACTGCCATTGTTTAAGCTGACTCTGTGTTTTGCGGTCCCCAGCATTTTGCTGTCATGGCTGGCTTCCAACGGCATGCGTCACGACGTCGCCATTCCCTGTCTGCTGATTTTTGGCTTCTTCCAAACGCTCACCAGTGGTGCAATCGTATCCACAGTCGGCCCGCAGGTGTTTGGGGTTCCGATTACCACGCGTAACGCCATGAAGGGATTACTCAGTCGACTGATCCCCTTCGTCTTTCTCAGTGTGTTGTCTCGACTCACCGGCTTCTGCCTTTTCGTGCCGATGCTCTTCGTCTTCGCATGGTGCGGTCATCTTCCCGAGGTCATGTTTTTGGAACGCACCAAGCTGAATTCTGTCCCGCAAAGGCTCTCATGGCTCTGCAAAGGCGGTGGGTTCTCCCGAAACCTCGGCCGTCTGGTGACCATTGGTGCATTCTGGCTGGCATTCGCCCTTGGTATCTTCCTGATTCTCGACATCGTGTCAGGCATCGTATTCAACTTCCCAATTTTGTTTGGCACCATCGCACCCGGGCCAGATCAGCGCGCGGCTCTGGCATCCCGCCTTGTTGATGATCCCGTCGTAGTCACCACAGCGCAGATTTCGCTGTGGCTGACGTACCCGATCGTGAGGCTTGCGTGGTTTTTCTGCTATCTGGATCAGCGGATTCGAAACGAATGCTGGGATCTGGAGCTTCAGTTTCGAGTCGAAGCCGCTCGACTGGGGGAGCAGGCCGTATGACACCACGAAACAGACGTCTAAAACAATTTTCGATTCTGCTTTTACTGCTGACAACTTTTGTTGGCAGCAACCGCTTCGTCGCTGCGGCACCTCAGGCTTCGTCTCTGTCTTCCGAACAGATTCGTGAAGCGTCGCGACAGGTGATGCAGCGGCACGATTATCGTTCTGTCCGGCGACGCATTCTTGAAAACACAGCAACACCGGACGTGGAAACGCCGCGAGTTCAAATTGGTTTCCTGCAAAGCGCGTTGGAATCGATCGGCGATGCAATCGGAAATTTCTTCGACTGGATCATCAACGGAATCTTCAGCAGCGGTCCCCCCAAACGCGTCCCCGTCAACAACACTCCAAAGCCTGCGTCAACATCATCAAGTAGCGGCAACTTCGAATTCAGCCTCACGAAAGTCCTGCTGTTTCTATCACTGGCGGCCTTGTTGGCGACACTCACGTGGCTGCTGGCCGGCGTTTTCAAAGCATCGGACGGACGCCGAAGAATCGACAGCGACGGTTTGTTCGGTGATGAAGAAGACCTCAGTAATCTCAGCGTACCGCCAGGAGAATTAGCGGCCTCCACCTACGAATCTCGCGCCGTGCAAATGGCGTCCGACGGAAAATACCGGCAGGCGATTCGCGAATTGCTGCTGGGCAGCATGAGCTGGGTGGAACGCGCGGGCATGATTCGTTTCCGCAAAGGACTGACGAATCGCGATTACATTCGAGCTGTCTGGCGAGATGAAGATCGGCGTTTTGCTTTCGGAAAAACGGCTTTAGAATTCGAACGCGTGTACTTCGGCCGACGTGATGCGTCACAGGAAATGTTCAAAGATTGTTTGCAGGCTTTTCAGGGGGCGTTCCGTGAAGAAACGACGACTCAAGCGGTCTGACAAATACTGGCTGGCCGCGGTTGCTTTGCTGATTCTGCTGCAGTTCTGGTGGCTGCCAGGAGATCCCGGCACGCCCAACGACACGTACAGCGCGGGCGTCGCCGGCAAACGTGGTTTCTTCCAGACTTTGCAATCACTGTCGGATGCGCGTGTGTTGCCGCCCGTTCGTCGGGAAACGGAACAGCTGGTTCCCAATGACACCAGCACACTGGTGGTGCTGAGCCCCGATCGGTATCCCAACGAAAACGAACAGCGCGAATTGGCCAAATTCGTCCGCTCTGGTGGCACGCTGCTTTTCGCCCCCAACTGGACCAGCCCGGACTGCGTCATTTCGCAGCTCAGCATCAACACGCAGCAGAAATACTTTCGTGAAGAAGACCTCGTCATAAAACAACAGGGCACTGCTGTTGCACCCGCGCCAGTGACGAAGCCACAAGATACCGCGGATGGCTCGAATTCCGATTCGTCCTCAAGCCAGCCTCTGCCTGCCGAAGCGGAAGAAAACGTGACAACTCCAGCGCCTGCTGCGGTGCCTGCAACGGCGCCAGTGGTTATGGAGGAACTGAACGAAGACCAAAAAAGACTTCAGCGGCAACAGGACGCCGTCAACAAAGCTCTGCGCGATGGCACAACCATTCAGCCGCCGACTGAGAACAATCCGCTGCAGGAAAACGATGCGGATTATGATCTGCGCAACGTCGCTGATTTCTACACAAACAGTCCGCTGGTCGACGGCAGAGTGTCCTGGCGAACGCGAGCCGCCATTCAAATCCAACATCGCAACCATAAGGTGCTTGTGGAGTCGACGTCGGGCACCATTCAGGCAGCATCATGGGACTACGGTGATGGCAGAGTGGTTCTTTGTGCCAGTCCGGATGTGTTTTCGAACGTAGCGATGCTCAAGGAAGCTCAGGCTGAATTGGCGATCCGGCTGGTTGAACACGCTCATCAACCACACGAAGAAGCGGCGTTCTCAGAGCAATCAACGCCAATCATCATTAGTGAGTTCCTGAACGCCAGCGATGCGTACCGGGGCACGGCTGTGTTGATGAATCCATCGCTTAGATCCGGAACTCTACAGCTGCTAACAATCGCACTGCTGATCGGCTGGTTCGGCTTCCATCCATTCGGTCCGCCGCGGCGAGTCAACGTCCATCATCGTCGTAGTCTGACAGAAAGCGCAACCGCTGTAGGAAACCTGCAACTGCGCACAAACAATGGAACGGAGGTTGTCGAACGGTATCTGGACTACTTTAAAACACGTCTACAGCGAATCTTCGGTCGCTCCGTTGGAATCGAAGACACGGCTGCGATCGCAGTGCGAGCCAACATGGAAAAAACGGAAGTCGCCCGTCGTCTGGCCGGAGCAACGAAGCTGTCGAATGACATTTCGACTTCAAACGTCCAGGCGGCAACGTCCATTCGCGAACTCTCGCAGATTCTGGATCGGCTATCCGGAAAAAAACGGAACAGCTGACCACTGCATTCGACCTTCGCTACACATTCTTCGGCATGAGATCGTATTTTCGCATTTTGTTGTACAGCGTGACACGGCTGATACCAAGTTGTCGAGCTGTTCGGGTGCGGCTGAATCCGTTCGACAGCAACGCCTGTTCGATGATGTCCTTTTCCGTCAACTCAATCCGGTTGCCCAGCGATTCGTTCTGATTTCCTGCCACGAACGCTGTCACAGATGGATCATTACTTGGCCCGGCTGCGCCGGCAATGATATTCGGCGGCAGAGTATCCACGGTCAGCACTCCATCCTGGCAGTAGATCACGGCGCCGCGGATCGCGTTCTCCATCTCGCGAACATTTCCCGGCCACGGATAACTTACCAGACGATCCACGAAGTCGTCCGCAATATCAACGATCTCAATCTTGTGGCTGGCGGCATGCTGTTCAACAAATTGACGCACCATGGGTTCGACGTCCGCCAAACGCTGGCGGAGTGGCGGAATACTGAACGCCAGCGTATTCAGTCGATAGTACAAGTCCGGCCGAAAACGACCCTGCTCCACCAGCGGCTGCAGTTCCAGATTGCTGGCGGCAATGATTCTTGCTTCAACTTTCACAGTTTGGTTGGAACCAACCGGCTCAAAGAGTCCCTTCTCAATCACACGCAGAAGCTTGACCTGCTGTTCAGGAGACAGTGCGTCGATCTCGTCCAGCAATATCGTGCCTCGCCCAGCCGCAACAAATTTGCCTTCTTTGTCTGCGTGAGCGCTGGTGAATGCGCCTTTCACATGGCCGAACAATTCGCTTTCGATCAAATCTCGCGGCAAAGCACCACAGGCAACGGTTACCAGAGGTTCACCGCGACGTTCGGAACATTCGTGAATGAGCTGCGCAAGGTGAGTTTTCCCGGAATTCCGGGAAAACTCACCTTGCGCAGCT
>CAYZYB010000587.1:0-4084 GCA_964481505.1 uncultured Planctomycetaceae bacterium
CTTTAGAAACAGAACCAGCTGAACAGTTCTCCAGTAACCCCCATACTCCTCAGTGCAGCTTCAACGTGGCGGAATGTAACGCTATCACCCGTTCGGGAAAAATGTCCGATTTCTATTTGAGCAGTTCGGCAATACAACATCGAAAGAAAATTCCGTGCATCAGTTGGGGCCGCTTAGCTTTTGACTGAAGCTTCCGACGAGCAAGGTGTTTGAGTTCGTCTTTCTTCTTCGCCTGTTAACCTACCAGTGCTTTGTGCTTGAGGTGGTTCCAAACTTTTTTGTCAGGGTTCCAGTCGGGTGAATACGCGGCTAAGTGGAAGACATGCAATCGCCGCTGACTTTCAATCCATGCTCGTGTTTATTTTTGGTTCATTGAGGAATCAGACAGTTGCGATTAACCGCCCTGCTGGGCTGCTCCGCCAGCAGGCTGCTTCACTGGAAAGGCAGGACAGCTCGGATCGTAGATCAAGCTTTTCGGCCTGTTCTTGTTAGCCCACCCAAAAAGTGGACCAACAATCCGGGCACCGACTGCGTTATTGTTGAACATCAGGTGTGCCATCACAGGCACTCCGTTCGCGTATGCATCTCGAACGACAGTCGAAGCAGGATCTCGGTTCAGGAAGCCTTTCGGAAGAGGTCCAGGCCCTTTCCCTTGCACTTCCTGCCGACCTTCATGGTGGAATGCAGTGTACAGCGACCAGCCACAACGTCCCCATTTTGGGTCATTCTTATTTTTTGCCTGATTGAACAACAACGCCGTTTCGGTCGTCAGGTCGGCCACAGCCCACGCCAGGACATTGTATTTGATCTGTCGGTCCCAGCCACAGCGGCCCATAACCCGCGCTGCACGGCAACGAACCTGGATGTCAGCCGTCTGATCCGTCATCAGATTGGCCATACCACAGATGATGAGCGGTTCTTTCTTACCGCTAACACGACGTGGCACACGAATCTCTTCTAATGCCTGAAGCAAACTGATCTGATAGGCCGCACTTAGATTGGGCCGAGCCAATTCGGACAGAATCGCTTCTGCAAACTGCAATTCTACTGTCGAAACTGCATCTGCCTTCTGCAAGTAAACCCGAATGGCGGACGCAGTAATGGCTTTTATCGAATCCGGCTGCTTTGGATCTCGCAATATCGAAAGGTAGACGAGATGCACATCCGCGAACATCTTCAATCTCGCCTGGCCGCGTTTGGGGACCGCTTCCAGATCGAGCAACCGCTGGACCGCCGCCGAACGGGCCAGAAAGTTCCCTTCGTTCAGCATCGTTTTGAATAGCTTCATCGCTTCGGTATAGACCAATTCCCGAAACTGTTGACGTTGCTGCGGATTCGGCATCTGAGCCGGGTTGCCAGCGCCCGCCAATTCTCGCTGAAGAGTCTGATTGGCAATGCCAAATCTGCGACTGTCTGCCTGAATGTCTGAGTCGGACAGAGTAAAAATGCGATATTCAATACCACGACGGAGGATGTCGAGTTCTTTTTCGTTGCGACCGTTGGTGCCACCGCGAAGGATGTTGCGATAGTCCCGTTCGATCGCCTTGAAGCCCAGAACGATTTCCGGCTTCAGCAGCGGGTTGTTCAGCCTCTTGAGTGCCAGAGTCTGCTTATTCTGAGCCAATTCGTAAGCTTCTTTTGTTTCCTGCCCAAAAACCTGTGGAGATAAAACGCAGGCGCAAAGCATCACAACCACGAACCGGATTGGCCTTACCGGATGGTTATCTTTAGACACATTCACCAGCATAAATTCCACCACATCTGTGAGACGTCAATGTCTCGACGATTGAAAATACCCAAACAGCGTACACCGATTGATGTAAGCTCGGGCAGATCATAAGAAGCTCGCCATTCCGCAGGTCGTTGCGGAATATGTTGCAAGAACGGGTGCGCAAAAAAGAAAAGATTACGAGTAGCTAAGGATGACAGGTCGAACAGGTGTCGTCCAGAACGAGAGAGGACCAGCGACGAGAAATTAGAAGGGTTTTGCACATCGTTTGGTCAGGTTGACCGAGCCAGTAAAAACGTTACCAACGGCTTAGTCCGCGTCCGCAAGTCGCAGATGTGCACTTCTGCGACTTCTGGCAAAGCACTTTTCTCCCTTGAGCAACCAGGATCCGTCCCTGACCGAAACGGACCTCAGGCTAACAAAAACACGAGCAAAAGCCAGTATCTCTACCAATAGACGCGATTTGGGCGTCTGACATTCCCAAAGTGATCCAAAATTGGCCCGGAATCTGGTAAATCGCGGTTCAAGACAATTCTGACGACGGTCCGTGCGAGAACAGCCGATCCTGGCCATCGGCAGACAGCAACGGCTGTCGCATGCGCCGGAAGCCTCAACTGATTGAGGTCCCGCGAATCCGGCCTGTCGTCTTCTTCCTTTTTGTGAAGCACACCGAACTTTTCGCTATAGTTGCATCTGGCAACATCCTTCACTTAAGAAAATCGCACTCCCAGATGATCATCGGTCTCGGAACAGACATCGTCGAAATCGAACGCATTCGAAGCATGATCGATCGCCACGGCGACAACTTTCTAAAACGCTGTTTCACCGACGCAGAAATGGCCTACGCATCGAAACATCGGGACGCTGCGGTGCGCTACGCAGGTCGATGGGCGGCAAAAGAGGCGGCCGTCAAGGTACTGGGAACGGGATTCGTGAAGGGCATCACGTTTCACGACATCGAAATCCTACCTCTGGATTCCGGTCAGCCGCGAATCGAACTGTCCGGCGGCGCAGGCACGATTGCTGCCGACATGGGAATCGGCTCGATGCTGATCACAATCTCGCATGCAAAGCTGTATGCGACCGCCACGGCTCTTGGTGTCGCAGACAGCAGCGAGTAAATGGCAACAGAGTCGCAGAGAAGCAGTTGGTCTGCTCAGTTTTCAATTTCGCCACGCCAGTGCCGTCGTGCAACAGACGAAGGTGGAATTTAACAGACCCACCGACGTTGAAATAACTGCCATTCCACGACCAAAACGGCGAGCGCAATCATGATCAGGTAAAACCAAATTGGCCTGCCGGTTTGGCTGGTACTCAAAGCCGTTTGGCTATTGGGCAGTGACTCTCTGCGCAGATCGCTTTCGGCGACATCCGTCAGATTGATAGCGATACGAATTTCTGTCTCGTCATACGTTGCCGTACCATCGTCCTGCGACTGTCGGCCGATCTCCCAAATGCCCACCTCTCGCAACGGCGACAATGTCACTCGATCTCCGGCTAAAACGATCTTCGTGGAGTCGCCGCTGGGCGAATTCAGCAGGAGTTCTCCTTTGCCGGATCCAGTTGCAGCCAATGGAACATCCAGAGCGTCTGCCGTGCTGCCCGCTGGTAGAAATTCCGACTGGCCGCCGGAAAGCGCGACAATCGCGTTCGTAAACAGTATCGGGAAGGCCGTTCGCAGCGGAAGATCCCCCTGTTCGAGGTCCACTGTGAGCACCAGAACGTCACCGGAAGATCGCGAAAACCGAACGTACAGCGGGCTTCCGGACACCGCCTCCACCAAAACGTCATGGTCCGACTTCGGCACCAACTGCCTTGCCTGCGGCATCAATACGTTTTGGAGTTTTACGAACTTCAGTAGGTCGTACTGAGTCTCCTGCGCTGCTACCAGAGGTTCTTTCAGATCTCCGGTAATGTCCCACAGTCCGGTGTTTTCAATTGGCTCAACGACAAAGACACTCCCTTCCGGAATCGTTTCCGGCACCTTCCGATGCAGCACAAGCACGCCGCCTGCAGCCACAGATTTCGGAGGTTGCGACACTACGGACAGTTCGATCAAATCACTGGCTTCCAAAACGCGTTGCAGAAACCAGTTGCCGTCGGTCACAAGTGTCACCGGGATTTTTCGATGCGCTGGCAGAACGGCGTAAGTGATGTTGTCGACCTGCAACCCGTCATTCGCGGCATCTGCGGAATTAGCATGATCCAGCGCGATGCTGGCTTTCAACACACCTCCCTCGGCTGATGTTTTCGAAATCACGTGCCGCTGCCGTTCACCGGCGGAAAGCGATAGAGGCAAAACGTCCAACAGACGATCGTCCAGAGACAGGTCCAGCGACACGGAAGCGTTTGAGT
>CAYZYB010000588.1:0-4079 GCA_964481505.1 uncultured Planctomycetaceae bacterium
CTGGAGTTCGCGTGCAGTCAGCTCCGTCAGCAGTTTGGTGGCTGCGCCGCGGCGCCGTTCGCAGGTTGGATTCTGTTTCACGCCAGCTTGCGCCTGCATCGCTCGACCACGCATGAATGCGAGTTCAATGTCTTCGCCACGAATTCGAATCGAATCGTTATGCGGTTCGATTGCCAAAGCGTGCTTGTAGCCTTCCATCGCGCTGGCCAGTTCACCTCGCTGCACATGCTGTTCTGCCAGCGTCAGAAACTGCACAAGTTGCGACGGCGCAATGGGCTTCTCCTTTTCCGCAACGACATCATCAGCCGCTTCGGGAATCGTTTCCTGCGTTTGATTCTGCGATTGAGGTTTCTGATTCTTATTCTGCTCACGCTCTGCGTTCTGCTCGGGCTCCTGCTCAGGATTCTCAACGGCCACGTCCCGAGCGTCTCGTGCATCAAGATATCCACGTTGATTGATGAGAGATGCCACATCAACGGCTCGAATGAGTTCTTCCGCAACCCGACCGGATGTGTCGGTCGCTTGCAGCTGAGCGAAGCAGGCTTTTGCTTCGTCATACTTTCCGTTTGCCTGCAACACTCCCCCGAGCGCTCGGAGATGGCGCGGGTTCTCGCGGTCAATCTTCACTGCAGAAGTGAAGGCGTATTCCGCGAGATCCTGTCGCGAAGCCTTGAGCGCCGCTTCACCGATGTGAGCCCACATTTGCGCGTCCCACGGATTGATCGACAGAGATTCTTCGGCCAGATGGTCAATCGTTACCCAATCGTCACGGACCTGTGCGGTCATCAGACGGCTGCGAAGGGCTGCGAGCTTGACACTGTCCAGCCGTGATACGCTTCCCGTGAGTTTGAACTTTCGACGACAGCAGCGATGTTTCTGCTTACGATATTCCAGTTCTTCCGGCTGAAGGCGAACCGCCTTGCCAAGACATTCCACCCCGTAAACCCAGTCTTGCCTCCCCATGGCTTCCTTGCCATTTTGGAACCATTGATCCGCGCCGTTGGTCAGCTTCTTTGGCTTCGTCGAGTTCATACAGCCAGTCTCTCTGCAGTTGAAACGATCCGGTTTTTGTTCTGGTGCGTATTACTGTAACGGAAAACAGTCAGAATATTCGAGCACAATTTTGAGAACGACTCCTGCTGGCATGTCGATTAAACACACCATGCGTCATTGATCACACCACAGCCCCCGTCCTTTGTAGGGGTGACACTTCGCTGACAAGGTAACGCAGCGAAACGGAAGAGAAACGCTATACATCCCCGTGAAATCACTGGGATATTGAGAAAACCAGGGTGGCGAAATCTTACATCGCGTGTGCACAACGATATGCTTCGGTGATGCTGCACCTTCACTCCGAATCCTCCGCCCGCTGGCTCCATCAGGTCGATGAAAGTCTCAACGAGATCCTCATCGACCACGCGCACTGTGAACAAAAAGCGGCGTCCACTGCGATGAACCTGATGTTTGAGTACGTCGAGAACGAAGACGTGCGGAAAGAAATGACAGAGATCGTCGCGGAAGAACTCGAACACTTTCATCTGGTCCTGGGACTGCTGAAAGAACGCGAAATCCGCTTCTTCAAAATGAAGCCGGGAACCTACGGCCGAAAATTAACGGCTCTGGCGCGTCGGCAGGAACCTCACAAAGCCGTTGATCGACTGCTGATTGCGGGCCTTATTGAAGCGAGAAGCTGCGAACGCTTTGTTTTGCTGCGAGACCATTTGCAGGATACGCAGTTGAGTGAATTCTACGGCAGCTTGTATGAATCTGAAGCACGGCATCACGCCACATACGTTCGCCTGGCGCGTCAGTTCGCGCCGGAGGACGAAGTTAACGCGCGGCTTGAAGAACTTGCTGTGCAGGAAGCTGACATCATCGCGGAAGGCTGTGCGTTGCCGAGAGTTCACAGTTAGTGGACCACGAGATTTGAGATCTGAAATTCTGAAATCTGAAATCTGCTGAGCCGTCGCATTACGAGTGCATCACGTATCCGCCATCGACGTTAATCGTCTGTCCGGTGACCTGGTTCGCTCGCACCGACGACAAAAACACAATCATGTCAGCGACGTCTTTCGCTTTCTGCCAGCGCCCAAGCGGCACGAGCTGGCGGATTTTTTCTGCAGCCCATTCGTCGTAGCTGAGGCGATCTGATTCTGCCTGTCGATCGTTCCAGGATTGCCACACGTTGCGATTGAGCGGCGTTTGAACCATTCCCGGGCACACTGTGTTCACGCGAATGCCATCCGCAGCAAGATCCCGCGCCATCACTTGGGCGAAATTGATTCCGGCGGCCTTCGAAGCGCTGTATGGCGGATCTGTTGGAGAACCTATCTGCCCGGCCACCGACGACACAAACACCATCGTCCCACGGCCACGATCTGTCATTCCCGGAGTCAAAGCGTGGGCCACATGGACCATTCCCTGGAGGTTGACGTCGATCACCTTTCGCCATTCGGAAGGAGCGAGGCGCGTAAACGGAACTCCGAATGTTCCCGAACCGACCGCGGCGGTATGCACCAGATGGTCGACGGCACCGATGTCCTGATCCACCTGTTTGGCCGCGGCAATGACCGCCTTTTCGTCTGTGATGTCGACGGAATACGCGTGGCACTGTGGCCTGGCGTCGGCAACGTCCCGGCAGTCCGGTGAGCTATCCCAGATGGCAACCGTGGCGCCTTCGGCAAGGAAACCGTCAACGGAGGCCAGGCCAATTCCGCTGGCTCCACCGACAACAATCACGACCGAGTTTTGAAGATGAAGCTTCATAGGAAGACGCTTGTTGCGTGCGATCACCGTGGAAACGAAATTCACCCCGCGGTGCCAGCCGTTTCAACAATCCTAAACGCAGGCACACTAAGAAAGACTGGCTTCAGCGACACGAATGATCATTCTACTAAGACCAACGTTCCCGGATCTCCACGAGCTTTCGTTCCACTGAACGCAAACTCATGTTCAACTGATCCGCGACATCCCGATTCGTCGCGCCACCAGTCTTTAGGAGTGCGATGGCTGCCAATTGTTCGTCTCCGAGTGCTTCCAGCATTTCTGCACACCGCTCGGCAATCATCATTTTGACATCGGGCGTCGGTCCGTCGGACGGAGTTTGTTCGAGCACGCTGGCAGCGTTGTCGCTGTTGCCTCTCAATGCAGATTCGTTAACGACCCGCCCACCACCACGCTTCAGGCGTCGTTCTTTATTTAGCTCATCCATGACGTTTCGAGACGACACTGTGACGAGCAGTTTCCAAAGCGACTCACGACTGTCCAGGGAAGGGTACTTGCCTTTCAGGAGTCCCTGAAACAGCTCCGCCAACGAATCCAGCGCGACGTCTTCCTCATCAGACATCATGCTGCGCGAAGAACCGAGTCGGCTTTGCACGAGTTTCCGGAGCTTCGAATAGAATCGCTGCCACAACAGACTGGCTCCGTCTGCATTTCCTGACTGCATACGACGGATCACTCTTGTGACCGAACCCTCGTCGTCGTCATTCAGGTCTTTGTGTTTGGCAGACGTCAAGTGAGGGCTTTCGATGATTTTGCGTGGACATATGTTCTCTACTACCATGTTAACGACAGCGAAATCCAAGACAAATGTGATCGGCAATAACTTGAGCGAAACGGGCCACCCATCACTTGACCAAAGGTCCATTCCGCAAAATCCAACCGACCAGGCATTGTGAGCAGATCAAATCGCGACGGCGGGACGTGGAAATTCTGCGATAGGAAAACATGATGGTAAGGATCTGCATCGGTGCCGCAGCATGACTTCGGACTGGATTACTGTAGCTCGTTTGGTGTGGCTCTTTGCTGAAGATTCCGCAGCATCGGAATAAGATCGTCTGTGCGCAAATGCCTTCACGTTGTGCAGCATCTCGCTGGCTGGCGGCAACGAGACACGTGGTTTGCTGTCTTCGCCTTCGGGTGATGCAGGTTTGGAAAGATGTCCAATTTGGCCTGACACCCCCAAAACTACTTGTTTGCCTGAATTTCAACACGGATAAGCGGCTCAAAAGTCTGGCTTTAACGGTCAGGTTGAGCGTTCCCGATCAAGTAATTGAATGAACCAGGTAATACTTGAC
>CAYZYB010000589.1:0-4078 GCA_964481505.1 uncultured Planctomycetaceae bacterium
GCATCGATCCGTTCATGACGGATCTAAGAACTCAAATGCTGCGTCTGCTGCAGGTGGAAGACCATTGGCCACCGGATCCGGTTGTGGACTTGTAGGTTCCTTTGATTGGAATCGATTTTGCGTTCCGGTAGAAAACAATGATGCCGTCAGCTATGACAACGTATTCGCCGTAAAAGTTGCTGGGTTCGCCGCAGGTGTAGTGGTAGAAAGTTGCGAAGTTGTAGAGTGTGGCCGGGGTTGGAGTGAGGTGCGAGCGCCCCCGGGGTTTCCTTCGCAAGCTCAGTCCAACACCGGCCACCCTTTTCAAATGTAACGATCTGCTACCACGCTCAGCGTGGTTCGATGACATCCACAGCGTTGACAAGCCGACGTGATAGTCTTACCAGCGGCGTTCGAGGCCGAATGAGATTCCGTGGGCGAGGTAGTCGGATTCGTTCCAGAGAACGCCCGGCGTGGTGGCTGAGCCTTGATTGATCTGAAACTGACTTGGGTCGATGTTGGTGTCGATCTGTTCGCTCGCTCGCAGAACGTTTGTCCAGTAGATCAGGTTGTAGCCGACGGTCCATCGCCAGCCTTTGCCAAAGTCTCGGCCGATGGCGACTTCCAATCCGGGAATCAAAGAGAAACGATTTCGGTCCCATGACCCCGAATTCGATGCGACCGCAAGGATGCCGTCATCCGTTGTTGTGATAATTCCCTGCCCCGAGGTATGTGTGGTGCTTCCTCCGACGTCGAGTTCCTGGTGAGTGCCGCCGATGGCGAGTTGTAGTCCGAGTTCCATGTCGAATTTTCCCCGAACACGTCTGGCGCGGAGGCCGAGTTCTCCACCCAGGAAGCTGTTTTCTGTCTTGAACGAATCGAGTATTCGGAAGTTGCCGCCGCTGTTGAGATTAACGGTGTTTTCGTCGACAAGAATGGTGTCGTCCAGGTGCGAAAACCGCGGTCCGAACTTGATGCCGATTTGAGTTTCATCCGGGTTGCGTCTGTGGCACGTATCAAAGGCTGTGCAGCCACCGCCGTCGCAGCCTTCGCCGCAACTGCAGCCGCAATCGCGGTCAAGATAGAGTTCTCCCCACAAGAATCCTCCGACGCTGTACATTCTTGTTTCAGCGTTGATGTCTAACGATCCGCGGTACTGTCCCGGAGAAGAAATCAGCTGAGAGTCCTGTTGGTTGATGTTCGTATTAAAGAACGGACGTGCGATTACCGTGTCGCCGTCGGAACTGGCATGGAAGTCATGTCCGCGCGATCCAAGCAGGAAGAACTCCGCGGTGATGCCGCCACCGTCACATTCGTTAAAGAAGTGTCCGCCGCGAACACGGAAGCCAGCCGTGGCGTCACCGAAAATCTCGTCGCCACCAAACAGAACCTGCGTGTTGTTCCCCAGCACTCCCGCCTGCGTGGAGGCGACACCGGCAGGACTCGTGGATGCCAGCACGGGCGTATCTGTTTTGCTTGTCCACCAGATCAGAGATTCCAGGCTGGCCCAGTTGCGCGACATCGATTGTGTGGTGGTGTAGACAACCGAATTTTGTGCTGGCTGGTAGTATTGCTGAATCGTCGGTGCCATCACGGGTGCCGGAGCCATAACCGTTGCCGGGGCAGGGGCAGCAGGGACGATCGCCGGTTCTGGTGTGAGCACATGGGGAGGGGGAGACGCGAAAGGTCTAGTCTCCGAAAACGCTGCTGGTGGTGGTGTCGGCGGTTCTTCCGGCGGCGGTGTTGGTAACGGCACTGGTTTGTCATCGACGTCAGGCATTTCGGCCGCCGATGGAATCTCCATCGGTGCCTGCTGATTCGGAGTCAGCACCGGTCCGCTTGAGAACACGCGAGGTTCGTCTAACGTTGCCGGCTTGGAACCTGCGGCATCAAACTGCGTTGGCAATGCAGCAACTACCGGTGGCAGAAAACCATCGCCTGCAAAGACTGTTGTGGCAGAACCAATGACGGTAATCGCTGAGAGAACGGAGAGTCGCAATTGAGGAGCAAACATTGTTCGGCTTCTCTAAAAATCGTTGATAAAAGTGCGCGGCCCATCGCGAAATGTCATGCGATCACTCAGGCCGAGTGGGCGCGTGGAGGAAGTGATAGGGTTTTCGATTGACACAGGTCAATGGCCGAAAAAAACGTTTTCCTCGCCGGATGCGAAAATTGCCGATCGGCAACGACGGCAAAGACAGTGGACCACAGCTGCCGCTGAAAAACGTGCCGGTTGCTCATCCGATCGGCAACTCCTGCTCAGCGCGGTAAAATTGATCGCACGAAAGCACACCCGCATAGGGCGGTACGGTGACGATCGAAGCGTTGGCCTGGTCGTGCATCGGAGCGACTACTGTTTCATACCAGGAAGTCCGGCGGCGGAAATTTGACGACTTCGACAACTGCAGGCGTCTTAGTGACAGCCCTGAAACAACTTCCCGTTCCCTCGTCAGCGCTTGCCATTTTTTTGACAGGATGAACAGAATTTACATGATGAACCGGATCGTTTTCATCCTGTCTGATTTATTGAGCAACGGTGCCGTCACATTCGTGAAAGCTCGGCGGCATCCCGTTCTAACGGCTGGGTCCCACTACGACATCGGAATTCCATAACTGTGGGCGGCCTAATTCAGCGCGGGCGGCAACAACGCCAGTCCATACAGCGCAAGACTGTCGACGTAGATCGCATCCGGCAAATGGCCGGCGATTTGTCGTCCGCCGCCACCGGTGAGGACCTGCAATACCTGACCGGGATCGTTGTAGTCTTGCGCCGCCGCCAGACGCAGACGGTGTGAAATTTCCTGAATGGCTCCCAATTGCCCCCAGAACAATCCTGACTTCATAGCGTCAATCGTGTTCCGCCCCGGAAGCGGCGCGTCCACTTTCTCCGGGCTGATGCTCAGGGAATCTGCGTCCACCTTCGGCAGTCGAGCTGTGTAGTCATGGAGAGCGTAGGCGGACAATCGTAGCCCTGGAAGAATTGCTCCACCCCGAAACGTACCATCGGAAGTCGTCAGGTTTATTGTCGTCGCTGTTCCGGAATCAATGACTACCAATGGCTGACGATCGGAGAAAAGGTGCCGCGCCGCCCAGGCAGTGAGCAGCCGATCGATCCCGACAGTTTCCGGAGCGTCGACATCCGTCCTCATCGGGATATCGGAATGCGAATCAACCAGCCGCGGCAACAGTTCCGGCCACGGCCAGGAATCTACCAGTTGACTTCTTGCTGGCGGATTTGAGCCAGCAACGATCGCGTCGGAAATGTCATCGATGTCGGAATCTTCCTGCCACTGCGCAAGTTCTTCAGCAAGGCTGGCAACGCCTTCCAACTGCACGGCGCTGATTTTCAGCGGCTGAGGAGAAGCGGCGGAGCCGATTTCGAAGACCCCAAACTTTGCTCGAGTGTTCCCGACATCGACAGCAAGGATACGAGTCATCGTCTAGAAATCCAAAGCGTCGAGATCGTCGATCAGATCGTCGAATTCGTCCCGGTCGCGGGTTTTAAGACCAACAGACGCTCCCACGGCTTCACGACCATCAAGAATCAATTCGCGATCGCGTTCGCCGACAGCCATTTCCAGAGCTGACGTACCGTCGTCACCACCGAACAGTTTAGACAGGTCAATCTTGATGCCTCCGACTTCACCGTCAGCTCCGGCGATGGCCGGTGTCTTGTGCTGCGGAAAGATAATCGCGTTGGCCGGGCAAACTCGACTGCAGGCCGGGCATCCCTTTTTGCAGTTGTCCTGTTCTTCAACCAGAATACGATCTAAAGCATCAACGCCATAGACGCCAAACAAACAGAAGTCGATGCACTCCATGCAGTTTGTGCAGCGGTTGTAATCGATCACCGGATACCATCGTCGGCTGGTATCTTCCGGCAGCAATTCCTTGTCTGCAGATGTCGCCGCACCGCTGTCGAGTGCTCGGCGAGCTTCCAATTGGCGGTCGGGCTGCAAGTAGCGTTGCAGTTGTTCTGCCTTGGGAGCTCCATTAATGAAGCTCATCAAATCCACGGTTTCGACGGATTGTTCGGCGACGATCCGGCGAATTTCTGTGATGTACTCATCCGCGGCAGAAGTCGCTTTCATGTCAACAC
>CAYZYB010000590.1:0-4073 GCA_964481505.1 uncultured Planctomycetaceae bacterium
CACATGCCGTTAATCTGACTGGTGCGTCCCAACAGCCCGTCGAATTCATCATCACCAATCATAGTGGTGTCGACAGATCCCATCGCATGGCCAGCCAGCGGCTTGTGAGCGTCGCGAGCAATCTGCCTGGCAATGTTGTTGCGGGCCGCGGGTGCCGCCATTCGGATACGTGGATCCCAGGTCGGGTGCTCAGCCAGCCACGCCAGGGTTTCCGGACCGAAGCCTTCCATTGCGACCTGCGGCAGGAGTTCACTGAACTGCTTTCGGTAATGACGAATCCAACCGTCGGTCAGAATAATGTCGGCATCCAGAATCTGCCCTGTCAGCGGATTCACTCGACTTGGTCCGATCGCCGTTCCCACGTCGTTGTTGAGCCAGCGAACAAAGTTATAGTTGACGTCTTCCGGATCCTTGTCCATATGCGCCCCGGAAGTCGAGTCCTGGTAATAGACTTCGATTGCGTCAGAGATCCCAATCTTCTCGAAGGCTTTATTCCACGCCAGAATCCCTTCGCGCACCCAGCGTCTGTAACGAATCGGTGTCGTGTGTTCGATGTAGAACACGATGGGGTTCTTCGGAGGGCTCAGAGACAGCTTGGAGTCTGCCTTTTGAAGCAGCCAGCGATTGATATAACGCACTTTGGTTTCGCGGTCGTTGTATTTGGCGAGGTCGGAATAGCTCGTCGTGAAGAAACCAATTCGCTGATCCGCCACTCGCGGTTTGTAACCCGTGCTCGACGGAATCTCACTGATTGAATAATGCAGTTTCTTGAGGTTGCCACGACTGCTGGGAACTTCAAATGCAATCTCAACATTGCTCTTGAAGGCCTTGGCGGTCGCAATGGAAAAGATCCCATAGCGAGCCGACGAACTAATGTTTCCGTCGAAGCCAAAGAAACGACTGGCATTGCTGACAAACAATGCGTCTGCGTCAATCACTGGGCCGCCGCCTGGGCCGATCGTCACGATGGGGACATCCAAAAGAAGTCGATCCGTGAACAGCCGCTTAATGGATGAAGTCGCCGCCTTGTCACCTGCTGCACGGATATCAACCTGTGGCTGCATCAGGGCCAGACGTTTGTCATACCGCCGCCAGTAGACATACATCTCACCACTCTGCAACCCGGCATAGGCATCACCGCTGGCGAGCGTCAACGCGATGTAATACTTCTTGGTGGTGAAACTGCGGGGCAGTTCCATGTACATCTGATTGTCTTTGCTTCGCTTATACAGCGAGTACATCGGCGTGATGTTCGCCTTTGTCACGACTTTGGTGTAGCCGTTCAGGATCTTCGCGTGAGCCGGGAAGTCGCTGGAACTGCTTGTCTGAGCACTCAGGGTCTGACTTGTTGCCACTATTGCTATGACAACTGCAATCACGCTGGTAAAGGATTTCTTCACGGTTTGCATTCCGCACCTATCTTCTGGGATGTGGAGAGGGGACGCCGGGAAGAATGAAAAATCATCTTCACACAGCAGTTTGAGACGGAGGAAGTCTCATCTTCCAAGTCCCTTAGTCTACCTCTTTTCCAGACGAATTGAAATTAGGCGAAACAGAAAGCCCCGGGGGAAACCAAAGACAAGGGGCTGCAACGGTAGCTCTTTCTCAATCCGTGTGGTGCTGCAATCCAGGAACCATTGCCCGGCCCGCAGAGCTACCACAGCATGGAAACATTGTAGTATCCGCTCGAGTGCCACAGGTGTCAGATTCTTCCAGCTTCGATCAACACAATAGGAAGATTGGGAGTTCATGGGCACCTGTCAACGCGCTGTTCGCAGTGCTCGCCGAAGGCGCCCGAGAATGCCCACAGTTCCTGCGTAGCACCAGTACTTTTACTGACTGGAACAACCCGAACAACCGTTCCGCTACCAATGGCAGTTGTCGAGGTATGTGGCATTTTGGCAACACGCCTGACAAAGTGTGGTAAAATTTTCCGGATCCGGATCTTGCGGCACATGAGTTAAATAGGATTAATTCAGTCACATTCAGTCACATTCGTGAACGTAATGATTGCTAAACCTGTCACGCAGGCGCATAATCAGACAGCATTAGCCTTCAATATCAGTCAAGCCATGATGATTACTGACGAACGTCGAGACAGAATCCTCCGCATCGCGGAAGAATCAGGCTTCGTCTCACTCCAGCGACTTGTCGCGGAGGTGGGAGCGAGCGAGTCGACGGTACGTCGTGATTTGGAATTTCTGGACGCTCAGGGACATTTGCACCGGACTCGTGGTGGAGCGGCCTATGCCGGTGAATCGTTGACTGATTTTGACGTTCGGCAAAATCGAGCATCTCTACAGAAGCGACTGATTGCTCAACGGACAGCGGAATTGATTCTGCCGGGCGAAACCGTGCTGCTGGATGGCGGCACGACAACGCTGGAAGTTGCTCGACATTTGCACGGCAAGCCGTTGCAGGTGGTGACGAACTCATTACCGATTGCTTCACACCTGATGAATGTGGCGGAAATCGAACTGATCTTTATTGGCGGTTATGTCTATCCGAAAACGGGAGTCGCTTTGGGAGACCAGGCGGTGGCCGCTTTGAAAAATATCAACGTGTCTCGCCTGGTGATGAGTGCTGGTGGAGTCACGCCGGATGGTTTGTTCAACAGCAACGCATTGCTGGTAGAGACCGAGCGTCAAATGATCGAAGCGGCGGAGCACGTCACTCTGGTTGCTGACAGCGAGAAGTTTGGGCAGCGAGCATTGTCACATTTGTGCCCACTGAATGCGGTACATCAAATTGTGACTGACGACGGATTGTCAGCGGAATGGAATCACACACTTACAGAAATGGAAATTCAGGTCGAGTTAGTAACTGAGGCCAGGAAACGTGCAGAAGCGGTGACGTAACACAAAGTAGCCATCTCGCTCCGCGTGACGAGCCGCGCAGAGAACGCCAACGAATAAAACACCAGCGTTAATCAGATCAACAGCGTCACACACAATCGAACACAACGCGAAGCCATACGGCTCCGTAAAAATTTGAACATGGCTGGCAGCCAACCCTGCCGGCTCATCGCGCGGAGCGTGATGGCTACATTGTCACGGACGACCTGTCAGATCTTACCGAAAGAAATCTGAAGTGGTCGTAACATTAGAACGAACAGATATCGAACGCATTGTTCGAGACGTCCTGAATCGCCAGAGCGGTGGATACACCAGTGCCAGTCTCAGCGGCATCCCCATCCTTCGCGGAAGTGGGACAAATGCGGCTGAACAGTCGGCTGCTCCAGCTGCCAATCGCAATCCACTTGTCGTCAATATTTCCGCTCGCCACGTCCACCTCACTCAACAGCACGTGGAAATGCTGTTTGGTGCTGGCGCGACACTGACGCCGCAGAAGGATCTGTATCAGGACGGCTACTACGCCGCTGAAGAAACAGTCGCCGTGGTGGGCCCTCGCCGACGCATGCTGCCGAACGTTCGAGTGCTCGGACCTTGCCGGGATGATTCGCAGATCGAATTGGCATTCACCGACGGTATTTCGCTGGGCATCGATCTTCCGGTTCGCATCAGCGGCAACGTTCAGGGAACTCCAGGCTGCGTACTGGTTGGCCCAAAAGGCGTTGTTGAATTGAACCAGGGCGTTATTCGCGCCATGCGACACGTTCACATGGGCCCAGCGGACCTGGCTTACTACGGCGTTGCCGACAAAGACGTCATTCACCTCCGAGTGGAATCCCCTGGCTGCACGACGGTTCTGGAAGACCTGACTGTTCGCGCTGGAGACAACATCAAGCTGGAAGTTCACCTGGACACAGACGAAGGCAACGCCATCAATTTGGAAAACGCCACCAAGGTGGAACTTGTGAAACCAGAACCCTGTCAGTGCTCGCACTGACGTTTTCAGTGTTCGGTTTTCCGTGTTCAGCAGGAACACCATGGAGAACTGAACACTGTCTTTTCTGAAAACTGAACACTGTCAACTGAAAACCTTTTCTGAAAGAAAACTCAAATGGCAAAAGCTATGGAAGCTCTTGGGATGATCGAAACGAAGGGCTTCGTGTGTATGCTCGAAGCCGTCGACACGATGCTCAAGGCAGCAAATGTAACAATGGTTGGTTG
>CAYZYB010000591.1:0-4072 GCA_964481505.1 uncultured Planctomycetaceae bacterium
GTGTATTTCGTTTCCGGCTTACCGATCGGCATGGCGTAATCCGGACGTTCGCTGGCCGGTTTTTCGAGATCGCCGTGGCATGCGGCACAGCCTAAGGTGTGAAAAAGTTTCTGTCCTCGTTTGACGGCGTCAGTGGACACCGGACCAGGGATGATTCCACCACCGTCGCTCAAAAAGTGCGTTAACGCTTCGGTGGCGGACTTGTCGTCGGTTCCGTGCAGGACGTGCGGCATCGCCGTCCCGGGTTTGACTGCATGAGGCGCGGCGATGAACGCTCGCAGGTGTTCCGGTGTGATTCGCTGAGCCGTATTGGTGAGCACAGGAGCCTGACGTTGGGGAATCGTTTCCTCCAGTAACGCTCCATGACACGATTGGCAGTTTAGTTCTGAAAGCAACAGCTTGCCCGCTTCGATCTCCCCGAGCTTTTCAGTTCGAAAACGTTCGTAACCCGGCACGACAGCGTGGACGGAGGCAGGATCCTGCGCATGGACGATGACCGAACCAAACATCGCGATCACTGTCACGACAGCCACGCCTGCTATTGCAGCAAACGGAACAGGCACAGAACGGCAGGAGGAAGGCGGGAAGATTCGAAGCACGCGGAGCGCCTTTTTGGTGGGAAGTGAATCGGAGGTTGGGTGAGTGGGGCAGGGTATTTCAGATTTCAGATTTCAGATTTCAGATTTTACTACGACGGTGGTTGTTCATGCCGCAGTAGTGGGAAGAAAATCACGTCGCTGATTTTGCGGCTGTTCGTCAATAGCATCGCCAGACGATCGATTCCGATTCCAAGACCGCCGGCGGGGGGCATGCCGACTTTCAGGGCTTTCACAAAGTCATGATCCATCTTTGCCATGGAGTCTTCTTCCGACATCCCTTCCAGTTGAGTTGCAAACAGTTCTTCCTGCAATCGTGGGTCGTTGAGTTCTGTGTAGGCGTTGGCCAGTTCCATGCCTTTGATAAACAGTTCGAAGCGTTCGGCAATGTTGGGGTCATCCTGCTTCCGCTTGGTGAGCGGGCAAATCGACGCCGGGTAGTCGGTTACAAACACCGGGCCTTCCAGATGATCTTCCACCGTCGCCTCGAACACTTCGTTCACGACGACATCCGGATGGCAGCCTTCTGTTTCGATGCCAAGCTTCTTAGCGACTTCGGCCACGGCAGCGGCGTCCGTCATATCGCAACCGGCGTGTTCTTTAAACAGATCACCGTACGGTCGACGCGGCCACGGTGGAGTCAGATCAATCGTTTCGCCTTCGGTGCCCCACGGCATAATCAACGATTCGCTGACGGACTTCGCCGCGTTGACAACGATTTCTTCTGTCAGGTCCATCATCGAACGATAATCACCGTACGCCTGATAGATTTCGATCATGGTGAATTCGGGATTGTGAGTCTTATCAACACCTTCGTTTCGGAAGACTCGCCCTATTTCGTAAACGCGTTCGATGCCGCCGACCATCAACCTTTTAAGGTGCAGCTCCAAAGCGATGCGAAGGTACAATTCCATGTCCAGCGCATTGTGGTGCGTGATGAACGGCCGCGCGGCCGCTCCACCGGCGATGGCGTGGAGAACCGGCGTTTCGACTTCGCAGAACTTGTGAGTTCGCAGAGTCTGTCGGACAGAATCAATGATCGTGGACCGCTGCAGCAGGCGGTCCATCACGCCTTCGCCGTAGATGAGGTCTTTGTATCGCTGGCGAAGTTTGGTTTCTTCGTCTTCCAGCCCGTGATACTTTTCGGGCGGCTGCGACAGAGATTTGCAAAGCACGGTCAGATGCTCGACCTTCACCGATGCTTCACCGCTGTCGGTTCGCCAGGCTTTGCCGTCGATCCCGATGAGGTCACCGAGATCCAGATGACCCATCAGCGCCCATTGTTCTTCCGAAAGATCGCCGCGTGAGAACAGCAGCTGAACGTTTCCGGTTTGATCTTTGATATCGTAAAACCGCAACTTGCCCGCTTTGCGTCGCAGCACGATGCGACCAGCCACGCGAACGTCCGGACCCGCTTCGCCCGATGCTTCCGGCACCTGATTCCGAGCTTCCTCAATCGACAGGTGATCGTCGAATCGCTGACCGAACGGATCGAGCCCCATTTCGACGATCTTGTCAAGTTTCTCCAGGCGAACTTTCTCGAAGCGGTCCGGCTTTTTGGCCTTCTTTGATTTATTCGCGTTGGAGTTACCTGTATTTTGATCTTCCTGCGACATCGTAACCGGGTTCCTGGTGTTTTCGTGCGGTGTATGAGCTTCTCCGGAGCATTGTCTCCGGAACTTCGGATCATAGAGCACACAATGCCGACGAACTACCACTGGCGGCTCTTGAAATGAAGGAATCCCCCGACTCACCGTGACGAAGGAAACGCTGGCCGTTTGCAACAGATGTGCTGACGAATGATTGTCAGTCGGTGGCGTCCGGCGGTTCCAATGTCAGCATTGAGGAGTTGGGGGAGCGAAAATTTATCGATCCTGGCAGTGGAAGATAGCGGGGCTGTCCCGTAGTCTTGTTTGCTGTCAGAGAGGTGGTTCGGGCCTGGAGCGTCGGACTGTTTCTCATCTGTGATCACGTCTGCCTGCCGTTGTTGTTCAGTCGATACAGAAGAATTTGGAGCACCGGAGAAATGAGACTTTCCCAAAGGACGCAGCGTGGGTTTACGCTGATTGAGCTCCTTGTGGTGATCGCGATCATCGCAATTCTAATTGCTTTGTTGCTGCCTGCTGTACAACAGGCCCGTGAAGCGGCCCGCAGAACAGAGTGCAAAAACAACCTCAAGCAGCTGGCCTTAGCTGTCCACAACTACATCGATGTGGCGACAGTGCTTCCGCCGAGTGCCTGCGTCAATCCTGCGATTACCGCGACGGGCAATAATGGCTCGTGGGGTGTTCACGGTCGAATCCTTCCCTTTTTGGATCAGGGAAATCTCTACAACACCGTTGATCTGACCGTTGCCTGGGACTTTCAACTGGCCATCGACGGGCTGAAGATTCCGGGTTACGCCTGCCCCAGTGACCCTCGCAGCGACGAAGCTCGTGATCCAGGAAGCGGACGTCCGATTCTGTATCCCACCAACTACGGCTTCAACTTCGGAACCTGGTTTGTCTACGACCCGGTCACAGGACGCGGAGGAGACGGGGCTTTCTTCCCGAACGCCAGGCTTAGAATGGCCGCTTTCACGGATGGCACCAGTAACACACTGATGTCAGCCGAAGTCAAAGCATGGACTCCCTACCGCCGAAACGGAGGCCCCGCGACGACAGTTACGCCTGAAACCGTCAGTGATGCAGAAGCTGCGATTGCCAGCGGAGCTGAATTCAAAAACACCGGCCACACAGAATGGCCAGACGGTCGCGTCCATCATCACGGCGTTACCACAACAATGCCTCCAAACTCAGACACATCGTGTACGGACGGCACCGTCAGTTACGAATTCTGTGACTTCAATTCGTGGCAGGAAGGCAAAGATGGCACGAACGGAAGCTCCAGCTATGCAATCATCACGTCGCGGAGCCACCACCCTGGTATCGTACAAGTCGCGCTGATGGATGGTTCTTCCCGATCGATCTCAGAAAACATCGACCGCTCCATCTGGCGAGGACTTGGGACTCGATCAGAAGGTGAAGTGTTGGGCGAATTCTAAATCAGTTCGTCGTCGCGGAGTTCATCAGAAGCCCCGGATTCTGAAAGATCTCCATTCGATCTCCAACCGATCGACCGACTATTGCGGCAGACAGTTTCGGCGGGCTGGCGCAGAGCTTCAGGCAACAGGCAAGGTTGCTGTACGGCGTGAATTTCACGCCGTGGCATTGGTTCGTCTTGAAATTGACGGAATGGCGCATCCGTTGAGGGCGAGCGCAAACGGACTATGAACTAAGCAGGACGCTGCGCGCAGGGTCACGCAGTTTTTTAAACTGAAACGCCTTCCCGAGTTGCCAGCGTCCTGCGGCCGGGACAGCTCAAAGAGCCGCGCCGCGCGGTGCAGCAGCGTCACAATGACGGCAGGCGGAGTTCTTTTGGTTATTGGTTATGTGTCCATGTCGACGAGTAAATCTGCGCCCTGAGGTGCTTCTGGG
>CAYZYB010000592.1:0-4067 GCA_964481505.1 uncultured Planctomycetaceae bacterium
TTCGAAAGATCCACCGTGACTCTGCCAGTCGGGGCGTTTCACAGTGCTTTTGCGTTCCGTATTTCAACAAGTAGCCCAACAACGGACAACACGGGAGACTGGTTTGTTGATGATGTGGAAGTCGCCGTCCTGCCAGATGTTAACCGCGCTTCATTGCAGAGTAATGGAAGTCTTAACGATGGATTGACCAGCGGTGTTTATCAATTACAGATTCGACTGCAGGACCTTGATCACGTGCCTGGTTCGCAAATTACGAATGCAGATATTCGTTATGCATCGACTGGGATCGAGATTCTGGGGCAGCCGATCCATAGCTTGATTACCGGTGAAGCACAGGAAACCGGTGGCGTCACAGTGTTGCCGAACGTGCTGAATACCGACCGCGCTTCGATTTCCGTCTCCGGGCAATTGACGGATCAACTGGGACAGGAAATCGATATCTACGAATTTGAAGTGGCCTACGATGTGACCCAGGCCATTGCCGGTGATGGTGACGACACCGCTCACGTGCCGGTAATTTTCGATTTGGATTATGCAGACGGTTTCTCACGGGCGAATACATCGATTGCTGTATTCAATGATCAGAATCAACTGATTCTGATTGGACGTGATTCCAACATTAGTGACGACCAACCGAAGCTGTTGAGTGGTCCTGGTGAAAGTGCGGCGGATGTCGATGATATCACTCGAGGTTCGAATGGTAAGGGAGACCCGTTCATTGGGCCGGTGGAGCTGATTTCCGGCACCTACCAGATGTTCGTGTTTTCAAACGATCAGTTGCCAGCGGTACTGAACCAGTTCTTCGTTGCAAATCCGACGTCTTCTTTGATTCGTCTGGAGCCTGTGAACTCGACGACGCGCATTGCGGCAGAACGTTTTGATGATTCGACTGTAGTGTTCGATCCTGCCACTGGTGAATTCATAGAGAGCGAAGCATTTCCGGTCACCACGGCAACGCCGGCTATCACTGACCTGTTTACAGTTGTTGGTGGTGACCTTGACCCAAGACACGTGGTGCCATTCAACCTTGGTGACGTCACTTTGTTTGTGAGTCGCGACGGGGCCACCAAGACTGGTGACCGCACCGCTCTACACACCGTAGATCCATTCACGGGAGCTCAGGAGACCGTCGTTGGTGGCTTTGGTCGCTTGGTTGGCGACATTGGAATTCGTGCGGACGGGCAGCTGCATGCTCTGACGACCTTCGTGGATGGTTTTACAACAAATCCGAACAATCTGACAGATGGCGGCATTGGAAACTACCTGCGAATCGACACTGGAACGGCTGCAGCTACTCAAGTTGGCGACGACGGAGTTACTACGAACCTGTTAAACAACGCTGGCAATGGCAGTGCAGCACACAACGTGGGCACGCAGTATCAGGCGTTTACGTATTCCGGAAGTTCAAACGGAAATAACGAGGCAGACTTGTGGGCTGTGGGAAGTCGGTCCACGTTGTTCAATAAGACCAACCAGCCTGGCAGCATCGGTGCTGAGTACGCCCATAACGTCCTCTACAACCTCAACCTCGCCAGTGGTACCGTTGATGGCGATGGGAACAACAGAACAGGAAACGGTGGGTTCAGCGCTCGCGATGGAGCGGGGACGACGCAGGTTGAGCATGGCTACGTCGATACGAACTTCTCCAACGGCGGGCTGGAAGGAATCATTACCGGACTAGTGACGCTCGATGATGGCAATTCCTTCTTTGGAGTCGATGACGCTGGAGGACTATACCGGATCAGCAGGTTTAGTTCGTTTACAGAAACCTTTGATCCGCGACTCAACCCGACCCCGACGGCGGATGATATGTTTCGTTCGGATTTGACGACCACATTCATTCGAAACATCGGAGCCGATGCGACAGGTGTGGGCGGGTTGAATCTGAACTTTCAGGGCTTGGCTCTGGGCCCGGAAAACGTAGAGGATGGGAGGCTCTCGCAGACGTTGTTTGCCATTACAGAAGACGGAGTGCTCTATGCGTTCGACACCTCAGGTGATCTTGCCCCGGTATTTTTCGACGGTCAGAGCTCTGTAGACACTGGGCTTGGATCTAACATCAATGGTTTGGCATTCGGAACGTTGGACTACAACCTGTGGCACACCACGAACCGTCGTGGAGGTGTGACTGCTGTAGACGATGGTCATGGAATTGATGTCGAGACCTTTGATAACAGCGTCTTCCTGCCCGAGGTCGGTGGTACAAGTCTGTACTTCGGTTTTGAAGGTGGAGCCAATTCGCCGGACCCATCATTTACGACTAACGCTGAATCAGGAAATAAGAATACGAATCTGGGGAACAATCAGATTAACAACGCCGCAGTCAACACGATTGACTTCCCTGGCGGCGCTCACGGAAGCGTCGTTAGTAATCAGTTCAGCCTCGAAGGTTATTCCACCAACGATAAGCCGACGTTGTACTTTAATTACTTCCTTGATACCGAAGGCACTGACTTCGACGATGCTCCGAACCCTGATCAGCTCGTGCGAGACTCACTTCGTGTCTTCGTACAGGACGAAGACGGCGCATGGAATCTACTTGTCACAAATAACTCTTTTCAGGAGAGTTCAGCGGCACGACCGGATGAGTTTGATATCGGTAGAGGCGAAGTGATTTCGGATGGATTCAGCAATAACCCGTTGAGCCAAACCTTCCCGGATGTCGTTGAAGCGTTTGATAATGCCGGATGGCGTCAGGCACGTGTCGACTTAAGTAACTACGCCGGACTATCGGGTCTCAAATTGCGATTTGACTTCAGCACAGCTGGGTCGATGGATCTCGGCAATATCTTCACCACCGGTTCTGAGCTCTATGCGGAACCCGGTTCTGAATTGGCCGATGGCGATACATTCACGATTGGTGAACACGACGAATTTGGCAATCTCATTGGCACTCGAACATTTGAATTTGACCTCGGTGCCCACCTGACGCTGCCATCGGGCAATGCTGCCATTGGCGAGACGTTTAGAGTTCGTGGGCCTGGCTATGATGAGACATTTACTTACTCGGCAACAGCTGATCCACTGGACGCCAGTGAAATTTTAGCGCTGCCATCAGATTCTGCGGCCGACCTGGCCGCACGAACAGCTGCGCACCTTGACGCCATCATCGGTGGGTTCAGGATGAGATTACCAGGCGGTGGCAACCTGCAAAATGAGTCGTTCCGATTCAACGGAGAGACGTTTACGTTTACAGATACGCCTTTGCTCCCAACCGACATCCTCGCTGAATTTGGGGATACTGGCGCAACGTTGGCGACTCGCACGACAGCGACGGTAAATGCTGTCCTGGGAGCCGATACCTTTGCATTCGCCGATGCTGACGAGGTAAGCCTGTTCAATGGAACGCTGCTGCACTTCGGTGGTTCGCTGAATGTTTCTAGTGGTAGTTTTCTGGAAAGCGAATCATTCACGGTCAAGGGGCAAACATTCACATTTACATCGAACCCGGTGCTTTCGACGGATATTGATCTGATTGATGGCTTTGGTTTCGCCACCGATGATGTGATCGCTCAGCGAGTGGTTGATGCGATCAACGGTCGTTTTGGCGTGGACACGTTTGGATTCGACTGGGCATTCGTTGACCCGAATGCCCCGACTCGTGTGAGCGTTCCGAATCTGGTGGGGGCTGCGGACGGCTTCTTTACCGGGGGCACACTGAACCTAACTGATGTAATTGACGATTCAACCTACGAACTGGAAACGTTCACCCTGTTTGGTGAAACGTTTACGTTTGTCGAAATGCCGTCGCAACCGAATGATATTCTGGCTCAAACCGGTGATACGGCAGAGGACCTGGCTGTACGTGTCCGCGCGGCGATTGATGCGGTGCTTGGAATTGGCACGACGCTGCCAGTTGATCCAGCGGTACCGGCTCGCGTGAGCGTGCCGAATATTGCAAACACAGGATTCTTTGGGAGCAGTGGATTTACTCGCGGTTCGGCCATGGTGATAACAGATCCTGGAGATCTGGAAGGCTATGAGTTTGAAGTTGGGTTCAATACGTACCGTTTCACGGCATTACCGGACCCAACTCGAAGTACCGATATCCTGACACGCGCCGGAGA
>CAYZYB010000593.1:0-4058 GCA_964481505.1 uncultured Planctomycetaceae bacterium
TCGAAAATGTCTCCAGCGATGCGATCGGACCAATCACCGGAGTCAATGACGCTCCCACAATCTCTCGAATCGCCAACATAACCACTCCAGAGGACGAAGCAATCGCGCCAATCAGGTTCACGGTGGATGATGTCGACACCGCTCCAGCGGAACTGATTGTCACAGTCACTTCCAGCAACAGTGATCTGATTGACGAAGACAGAATACAGGTTCCTGGCAGTGGAAGAACGCGGATGATTCAGTTGACGCCGGAAGAAAACGCTGTCGGCGTCGTGATGATGACCGTCACAGTGTCCGATGGTATGGCAGAACGGCAGGAAACGTTTCAGATAACCGTCACACCGGTAAACGATGCGCCCGAGATTGCAGGGCCTGAGATTCGGAGCTTCGAACTTCCGGAGGCTGATGAATTTGTCAGTGAAGCGCCTGGGCTGCTGGCTGGCGTTTCTGATGTCGACAGTGAATCGCTTCAGGTTATTGCGTCTCAGCCTGAAAACGGATCTCTCCAGGTCAATGCAGACGGGTCTTTTGTGTATCAACCGGTTCAGGGCTTTTCGGGAATCGACACATTCACATACACAGTTTCAGATGGTACTGCGGAGAGTCTTCCGAGAGTCGTGCAACTTTCCGTTCCTAAGGTGGCAGCTCCTCCAACGGAAAGACAAGTTCCCGAAGTCACGAGCAGCGATTCCAGTGACACTGTGAATGAATCGGACAGTGAGTCATCGTCTACGACGACTGCTGACACGAACGAGACAACTGATAACAGTGACGTTGTCGATAGCGAATCCAGCGTTCCAATGTCGCCTTCGTCTATCGAGCAGAGCCACTCCGAAGATGAAGAACAAGGTTACGTTCCGCCGCAGGTGATAGCAGCCGCTGAAGAGGAATCCGACGCTGTGTTTATTGCCGCTCAGACATCAGTCAGTCAGGACGGCTTCCTGATTCAGGGCGAAGGGGATATTTCCATCAGTGCGTCAGAACGCATTCATGCGGCGGCCCTGCGTTCGATGGAACAGCTGACTATCGGCTCTCAAACACACCAGACACCCACGCAGACAGTGACTTCTCAGGCTCACATCCCGCTAAGCCATTCCAGCTTTGAAGCTTATGCTGAGTTAAAAGGTACCGTCGAGCAACTTGATGAATTCGAAGAACAGCTCGAATCAAGTTCGGCAGTAGTGGAGATTGCGGAGAGCGTTGTGATGGTCGGCGGAACATCGATCGTGATCGGGTCGGTAATTAGCGCCGTACAAAGTGGCATGCTGGCTCTGGGCTTTATCAGCCAGCTCCCCGCCTGGACGCTGTTTGACCCTTTGATGGTCATGGACGGTGTCAACGGTGCCGAAGACGGTGACTCAATTCAGGACATCGTTGATCGACAGGACACCCTCGAACCGCAGTCGCCGCCAACTGCGCCAAAAAAGTAGAACTGCAAGCGACTGAAGTGTCGCCCATGAAATAAACAAAATCGATAGAACTCTAAACCATGCCACGTTTCAACGCAGCAACTCGAATCACTCTCGGCCTCGTCTGTTCGATGCTCGGAATTCTCATGGCCGCACGCTACTTCACGTTGCTGCCGGACAAGGATGACCTGGTGACTGCTGGTCGACGGCAGCTTGTCGAATCGCTTGCCTTCAACAGTGCTCCGATTATCGAAGCTCAGCAGCTTGGCAAACTTCAGGGCGTCATGGATGCGATGATTCAGCGTCACCAAAAACTGGCAGATGGTAAGGAAATCGACGTCTTGCAGAAAATGGTCTCTGCCGGTATTCGGCGGCCGGACGGAGAACTGGTTGTTCAAACAGAGGGACATGAAGACCACTGGCCTGATGACATCGGTGATGGTTCAACAGCCTCGTCGATGCAGGTGAGCCTTGCTGCACAAAACGAGCAGAAATGGGGCATCCTGGAAGTGACATTCCCGCCGCTGCGTCCGGCAGGAACGGTAGGGATGTTTCAGACCAGCATGACCAAGCTACTCTTCTTCTGCGCACCAATCGCCTTCTTTGCATTTCGTTGGTTCTTAACAATGGTCCTCAAGAACCTAGACCCGAGTCAGGCTGTTCCGCGCCGCGTCCGAGAAGCTCTGGATATCCTGTCGGAAGGTTTGATGATCGTTGGCCTTAACGAACGAGTGCTCCTTGCGAACCGTGCGATGGAACTGATGACCGGATACGACGAAAACAAACTCGTTGGTGTGAAAGCTGTCGATCTGAAGTTTTCCTTCGTGAATACCAGCGAGTCAGCTATGTGGCCATGGGAACAGGCACTTGCTGAGAAACGCTCTGTATCCAACGTGATGATGACGTTGCCTTCCGAAAACGGCGTGCCGCGGATTTTTCGCGTCAACTGTTCTCCTCTGGTTGGCAACGACAACGAAAACCGTGGAGTTATGGTGACGTTCGATGATGTGACCGTTCTGGAAGAGAACAAAATCGAGCTGCAACACGCAAAAGACGACGCCGAAGCGGCGAACAAAGCGAAGAGCGACTTCCTCGCAAACATGAGCCACGAAATTCGTAACCCGATGAACGCCATCGTCGGATTCACAGACATCCTTCGCCGCGGTATGGAAGACAGCGAAGCAACGCGTCGAGACTATCTGAACACGATTCACGCCAGTGGCACGCACCTGGTCGGCCTCATCAACGATATCCTCGACCTGTCGAAGATTGAATCCGGCAAGATGGAACTCGAAATCTGCGAATGCAATCCGTATCAGCTGATGGGCGAAGTGGTTAACGTGCTGCAAATGAAGGCCGATGATTCGGGACTTGACCTGCGATATCAGATCGAAGGAAAAATTCCGACAACGATTCAAAGCGATGCGACGCGGTTACGACAGATTTTGATGAACCTGGTTGGAAATGCGATCAAATTCACCGAATCCGGTGGCGTCAGCATTGTCACAGAATTCGTCGAAACAAAAGGGCGGCCACAGCTTCGCTTCAGCGTCAACGATACCGGTATTGGCATGACCGAAGACCAATGCAATAAGATCTTCGAAGAGTTCGTGCAGGCCGACAGTTCCGTCACCCGGCGCTTTGGAGGCACCGGGCTTGGACTGGCTATCAGTAAGCGACTGACCGAAGCTTTCGGTGGAAACATTGTCGTTACCAGCGTGCCGGGCGAAGGCAGCACGTTTGCCTTTACAGTCGACACCGGTGACATCACAGATGTGGAAAGGATCGACGACGAGCAAGCGAAACTCACGCTTCAAACAGCAGCTGCAGAACAACAATCGGGCCTCGCTGTTCGCTTCAAACCAGCTCGCGTACTCGTCACCGACGACACGCCTGCGAACCGCCAACTCGTTGGCCTTGTTCTTCGAAATGCCGGCCTTGTTGTGGAAGAAGCAGAGAACGGCTTACAGGCATTCGAACGAGCGACGACAGAAGAATTCGACTTGCTGTTAATGGACATGCAGATGCCCATCATGGACGGTTTCACGGCGACTGAAAAATTGCGAGCCCACGGGCTGACGACTCCGATTTTTGCTCTGACCGCCAATGTGATGCAGTCAGATCGAGAACGATGTGAGAAAGCAGGATGCACGGGCTTCCTGACAAAACCGATCGACATCGACAAATTGCTGGCAACACTTTCCGGAATCCTGACGATTGATGACACTCCCGTAGAGCCGGTTGCGACTCCACAGCCGCCGGAACCTACCGCGCTAACTCACCAGTCAACAGCTGCGCAACGAGTCACAAGCGGACTCGACGAAGTCATGCAACTGGTCGACGAAGCGTTGAACGATCAATCGCTTTCGTCTCAGCAATTCTCCGGCAACGAAACGCTGCCCCGAATCTATTCCACGCTGCCGGTGGAAATTCCGGAGTTTCGCGCTATTGTCGAACAATTCGTCGGCGGACTGCCGGAGCTGCTCGAAGACATGCGAAAGGCATGGCAATCGCGTGAGTTCCCGGAGCTGCGAGAGTTGGCTCATAAGCTGAAGGGGACCGGTGGAACCGTCGGCTTCGCAGACTTCACAGCTCCAGCCGAGACACTCCAGCAACTGGCCAACGACCAGCAGGAGGCTGGTGTAGAAG
>CAYZYB010000594.1:0-4058 GCA_964481505.1 uncultured Planctomycetaceae bacterium
GTCTTTCGACGCTGAGGCAATTCGGTGGCTGGGTGTTTCGGGTTCGAAGGCGCGTATCTGGTCAATGACTTTGGCCAGACAGTTGGAATCGGAAGACGTCTGCTTCAGCGGCGTACTGCCGGTCAACAGCTGAAAGAGTACAGCCCCGATTGCGAACACGTCGGCTCGCGCGTCGACGTTTGAACTGAGCGCCTGTTCGGGGCTCATGTACGCTGGCGTTCCGATAAACTCGCCGGACTGTGTGGCACCATCGTTTGCTTCTGGCGACAGTTCGTCAGTGAATTTGGCGATGCCAAAATCGATAACGCGGACAAGTGGTTCTTCGTCTCCATCCGCAATCAAAATGTTAGAAGGCTTCAGGTCGCGATGAATGATGCCTGCTCGATGAGCTTCGTTGACGGCTTTGGTGATTCGCAAAATTAACCGCAGTCGCTCTTGAATGCTCAGACACCGTTCATTGCAGTATTCATCAATCGGCTGGCCATCGCAGTATTCCATCACGAAATATGGCTGACCATCTCGCATCGTTCCGGCTTCCAGTATGTGAGCGATGTCGGGATGGTTCAGGTGAGCGAGCGCTTGGCGCTCTCTATGAAAACGCAGCAGCGCCGATTCGTTTGCGCTGCCGATTTTGATCATCTTTAATGCGACGACTCGCTGCATGGGGTGAAGCTGCGACGCTTTGTAAACGGTTCCCATGCCGCCGGATGCGATCACGTCATCAATGCGGAAGTCGTTGATCATCGAGCCAATAAGCGGGTCGCTCGGCGCATCATTCGACCGTTTAACGTCACTTTTTTGGTGGGCGACGGATTGCTGCGTTGCACCTCGAAATCCCGAGACCGTTTCCGCAAGTGCGGACTCGGCAACATCCTCGATTTCGGTTGTGGTCGTCGCTTTTGACATAGTTGCAGTGTGGGATGGTTGATGAACTGTTTTCGCTCGCAGTGGCCAATAGCCGTAATTCGGGACGACAACGAAGAAGATTCTTAAATTGGAGGTCTAAGCCAATTCCTCCAATGCCGCCCGTGTGGCGAAAGTCCTGCTGACTTCCGCCACGCAGCATCGAAATGTCATTCGATTAATAGATCCCAGTCGCTCATTAGTGCGTCGAGTCCCTCTTCGTCGAGCGGCGAGAGTCCAAAGTTCGGTCCGGTGGTTTCTTCTGGTTTGTCGAGTCGGAAGGCACTCGATCCCAACGGTGGCGCGTCGTACAACCGAGCCGGGTTGGCAAAGAACGCATTCGACAAGTGCCCTACGCTTTGGCCGTTCAGCGGTGCGATCTCTCGATTCAGGTATTCGTCTGTGCTAAAGGTCCTTCTGCGGTCCTGCACGACAGAGCGCAATTGGATACCGTCCCACTGAATCAGTTCTCCATCTTCCAACAGGTAGAAGTACTGAATTTGCTCGTTGACGATTCCTCGCAGCCAGATTTCATTCCGTTGTCCGGCGTTGACAGGAAGGAAGCTGGTCGGCTGCAGATTGAAGGTTTGGTTGAGGCGACTTGCTTCGGCTTCAATAGCTGACTGAGCAGGTGACGCCGTATAACCATCCGACGTTTGGACTCGAACGAAGTAATCCGCCGGGACGACGTTATCGAAATGGTACGCTGCCTGTTCCAGTGGCGAATCAATCGTGCCATTGTCATCAAGGTCGACCGGTTCAACGCTGGTGCTACCAATCAAACGGCCAATGTTGTCGAAGAGCTCGACGGTTCCGTGTGTGAGTTGTTCGTCATTGCTGTCCTGGCGACCGTCACCATTGTGATCCAGGAACACACTGCCAGACAGAGTACCCGTTGCAATTTCGACAACGCCGATTGAAGGTGCTGTTGTTGTCGTCGATTGACTGACAACGACTGGCACAGCTCCTGGCCGTCTACTTTCGAACAGGCGTTCCGGGTGCTGGTGATATTCTTCCGACAGCGTGGCGACCAGTTCGCCGGAAAGATCGCTGTCCGGACTGCCGTTCCAGCGGTAGATACCGCCATCGGGCGTGATGTAATACCACTGGCGTCTTCCATGGATCCACTTTTCACCCAGCCCACCCCAGTTTTCGAAGTACTTGCCCGTATATTGCAGGCCCAGTTCATGGTCGAGTTCATGAGCCTTTTGCGCCAGGCTATCGAGCGTTTCGCTGGTTTGTTGCCATTCTGGTGAACCAACGATGACGAAGTGAATGCCAACCGGTACGTTGCTGAACTGATAGTTGCCGTCACTGTCTGTGTGAGTCGTCTGGATCGCTCGTCCATCGAAGCCGATCAGTTCGACGATAACTTCAGTCTGACCATTTTCGTCAGGGTTTCGCTGAGCGTCTTCGTTGCTGTCGTTAAAGACGTTGCCTGTCACGCTGCCCGGTGCTAGTTCGTGGGCACGCAGCAGCACTTCCGCCGTTCCGTTTTCTGTGACTTCCACATGAACGGTCGACGCATTGAAAAGATACTGCATCCTTTGCAGATTCTGTGCCAACGTTTGGGATGCATCCAACACCGACGAAAGATGACGCACGACTGTGCCCGACTGTGCTTCTTCGGCCGTGCGGCCTTGCAGCAGTCGGCCGTCTTCGGTGAGTGCGTACCAGGGGCCTCGATGAGACGGTATCGAATGCGATGAGTCCCATGTGTTGAAATCGATGTCGGACAGGAATAGCCCAAGCCTATTCGTGAAGAGATCGCGAACGGCTTCCAGTTCACCGCGATCCGGTCCCCAGCCTTCACGATGTTCTCGTTCGACTCGGTATTGCCCCGGCACGAGATTTTCGAAGAAGTAATCGCCGGTTTCGTTGGTGACAGTTTCCGCCACGATGTTGCCTCGATCATCGTACAGCCTGACAGTCCAGCCGTTCAGCCCGGGTTCGTCGCTTTCGCGAGTTTCAGTTCCATCGAGGTCGCTGAAAACAACTCCGGTGATTCGGCCTGGGGCTTGTTGGCGAACAGCAAAGCTGGCGTGTGCGGAATCCAGTCCGTTCAAGAGCACATCCTGCCGTCCGGCGGACGTCAGAGTCCAGCCCGCCTGATATCCCTTGCGTACGCTGTAGTTCTCTTCGTGCAGACTGCCAAACGTGTACCAACCGGTTTCTGTGGCCGGATCGATGACACCGTCGCCATTGAGGTCAATTGGTGCGGTGTCGACGTATTCCAAATCCTCACCCGCGGCACTTACCAGGAACACCAGCATGTTATTTAGTCCGAGTTCTCCGGGGTCCTGAACTCCGTTTTGGTTGATGTCGTCGAACACCTGACCGCGAACGCTGCGAGCTTCACGTTCGTGACTTCGGAGTTCGATTCGTTGTCCGGCGTTTTGGACCAGGTTGTTCGTTTCGCTGGCAGCAGGCAGTGTGAGATCTTCCAAAGCAATGTCAAAAGCCGGAATGGTCTGACCGTTGAACGTTCGTTCGGGCACAGTGAACACATCGACGTCGCGGAATTCGATCGGCTCACCCACGACGGTGTCTGATGCATCATCACGGTCATTGCCAAAGATGACGTCTCGGAACTGCCCGCCAGACACCCAGTCGCTGCCTTCGCCAGCGAAGATTTGATCAAAGTCGGTTGTGGCCGAGGCCGCTCCCGCCAAAGGCACTCGCATTGTCAGGTTGAAACCGGGATTGGTTTCAACGGCGAACGATGTGACTTTCAGGAAGTACGTTCCGGCCGCCAGATTACTCAGGTCCAGCGTCCAGAAATTGGTTGCCAGAACACTGCCGTCCGCTCGAACCAGGTCGGCTCGAACGAATGGCGAAAGATTCAGCCAGTTGGTGTCGTCGCCTTCACCATCGCCGAGTGTTGTGAAGCGAACCCATTTTTCGCCGCGACTGTCTGTGATTTCGTCTTCACTGAACTCGAAACTGAACGTTTCGGCCTGGCCCTTATCCACAACAAAGTCGCCGCTACCTGTGACGCTGCGGTTGGCTGCCACATCGAAACTCTTAGGCACGATAGTCTGGTCGTACTCGCCCCAGACGATTGGTACGGACGGCTTGCCATTGAAACTACCATGGAAAACGAGATCATCGATTCCGTCGCCATTCACGTCGATCGTGCTGCCGAAGTGCGGAGC